>JASIGB010000564.1:0-4979 GCA_030045355.1 Bryobacteraceae bacterium | reverse complement strand
GTACTCTGGCCCGAACTCCCTCTATGTGAAGAGCGCGAGCGGGGGCCCGGAACAGCTCTTGCTTCAAAGCGGCAACCCGCTCTCCCCCTCCGATTGGTCGCGCGATGGCAAATACGTGCTCTACACCGAAATCGATCCGAAGACACATGGAGACATCTGGTATCTCCCGTTCGATTCCTCCGGCAAGCCGGGCGCGCCGGTGGTGTTTCTCAAGACCGGGTTCAACGAGAGCCTGGGCCAGTTCTCGCCGGATGGGCGCTGGGTGGCCTATGCTTCCAATGAATCCGGAGAGTTCGAGGTCTACGCTCGTCCGTTTCCTCCCGGTGGTGGAGCAATCAGGATCTCGAACAATGGCGGGACGAGTCCGCGCTGGCGTGCCGATGGCAGAGAACTCTTTTATTTGGACGGTCAGCACTTAATGGCCGTTCCCATGCAAACGGGTTCGGATGGGTTGCTCCAGGCTGGAGTGCCCAAGGCCCTATTCGAACCGCGAATGAGGGGTACAATTCCAGAGGCTAACCTGTTCAACTATAGTCCCTCCGCTGACGGCCAGCGTTTTCTGATGAACATCTTGCCGGACGCTTCGGTGCCCACTCTGAACGTCATCACCAACTGGGAGAGACTTGTGCCGGGGCCGAAGGAACCATGATACTGGACCCGGTTTTTGACACGCCACGCCTGCCGGAACCGCGTTAAAAGGAGATTACTCCTGCGAAGTCCATGTCGCCTTTGCGGAATTAGGAACGAGAAACGCCCCAGCATTCTGGAACCGGCCGCGGATGGAAGCATACATGATTCCGGTTGCGATGCCGACTTTACGTTAGTAATCACAACGACTCCGCCCTCAATAAACAGTCGTTCGGCAGTTGCCGACAGCTCTTCTGGACGCGACCTAGAAAGATCGCGCAAAATCTCCTATTGCTTTCCAAAAGGAACCACGCTATCCTTCCTGTAGGAAACCTAAAGGTTGGTCCGTCCATGAAGGAAAAGCCCGACGTTTTGCAAGGAACGCTTGCGCTGATGGTCCTCAAAACCCTCGATGTTCTGGGCCCGCAGCACGGCTACGGCATCGCCCGCCGCATTGAGCAGATCAGCGGAGACATTCTGGCCCTAAACCAGGGCACGCTTTATCCCTTGCTGCTGAAGCTGGAGAATGAAGGCTCGATCGCCTCGCAATGGGGTGCGTCGGAAAACAACCGCCGCGCCCGCTTCTATCGCCTGACCGCGGCCGGCCGCAAACAGCTGCAGGCGGAGACCCGCGATTGGAATCAGACGGCGGCTATCATCGCGCGCTTCTTTGAGGTCAAAGCCGAGGACCTGCCATGAGGTGCCTGCGCCGCTTTTTCGTTCGCCTCTCGAACTTCGCCACCGGAAGGCGAGCTGACCAGCGTATCCGTGAAGAGATGGCCGAGCATCTTGCCTTGCAGACTGAGGAGAATCTGCGTGCCGGCATGTCGCCCGCCGAGGCGCGGCGGCAGGCCGCGCTCAAGCTTGGCGCGGCTCAGGCCATCCGGGAGAGCCACCACGCCGAATACAGCCTTCCGTTCTTCGAGCACCTAGCGCAGGACCTGCGGTACGCGGTTCGCATGCTGGTGAGATCCCCCGGGTTCTCTTTGATTGCGATCGCCACGATGGCGCTGGGCATCGGAGCCACCACCGCCATCTACAGCATCGTCGACGCGACCCTCCTGCATCCTTTGCCCTACCGCAATCCCGGCGAACTGGTGCAAATTGAAGCCAACCTTCCCGGCGTGGGCTCGCACGACGTCGGCTTCTCCATCCCTGAGTTGAGAGACCTTCAGAACTCGGGAATCCTCCAATATGTGTCCCTCTGCTTTTTCGGCTCCGAAAATGTTACCGGCGGCGCCCAGCCCACGCACATCGCCGGAGCGACGGTCTCACCGAGCTACTTCGCGGTGCTCGGCGTGGATGCAGCGTTGGGCCGCACCTTCGATCCGCACGACGCCACGCCGGGTGCGAACCTTGAAGTCGTCATCAGCGATGGGCTCTGGAAGCGCGCATTTGGCGCCGACCCGCGCATTATCGGCAAAAGTCTGCGTGTTGACAACGATCTCTTTCACGTTGTCGGCGTCATGCCTGCCAGCTTTCGCGACCAGGGCCAAACCGCCGAGGAGCGCAGTACCGAATTGTGGGCGGCGGATGGATTTTACGGCGACCCCTCCTCGCCGCCGATGCGCGGCACGCGTACCCGCTACGAGACCATCGCGCGCCTTCAGCCCAGTCTCTCGCTTGAGGCCGCGCAGGGGCGCCTAGATGCCCTGGTTGCATCGTTGAAGAAGCAATATCCGGCGGATTATCCGCCCCAGGCGCAATGGACTCTCCACCTCATTCCCCTGGCCGAAACTCTTGTCGGCAATGTTCGCCAATCGCTCATCCTGCTTTCTGGCGCTGTAGGCCTGGTACTGCTGATCAGCTCCGTCAACGTCGCCAATCTACTGCTTGCACGCGCCAGCGCGCGAGGACGCGAGATCGCGGTTCGTCAGGCATTGGGAGCCGAAAGAATGCGCCTGATTCGTCAGCTCCTCACCGAGAGCTTGTTACTTTTCGTGCTTGGCGGCATCACCGGTTTCGCGGTTCTTTTCTGCACCCGGAAATTCCTGCTGCAATTTGTTCCCGAAAGCCTTCCGCACTTCAATGACATATCCATCAGCTGGGGCGTGCTGGCGTTTGCCATCGTCGTCTCTGTCGCCGCCGGAACCATCTTCGGGCTTGCCCCCGCGTGGCTCACAAGCCGCCTGACGGCGACGCTCCGGCAGGAAGGTCGTGGCTCCAGCGGTTCCCGGCGGCGCTCGCGCTTGCGCCATGTTCTGGTAATCGCTGAATTAGCACTTTCCCTCGTACTCATGGTCGCCGCCGGCCTTCTGCTGCGCAGCTTCTGGGACTTGTTCCAGGTGCAGCTCGGCTTCAATCCCAATCGAATCATGGCAATCGAGACCACGCTGCCGAATCCTAACGATCCCAAAACCGACATTTACCGTACCGCCACGCAGGAATCGGTGTTTTTGCGGGAAGCTCTCCGTCGAATCCGGGCGTTGCCGGGGGTGGAAGAAACCGCCGTCAGTGATCGGGCGGCTCTTCCCCTCGGCCATGGCCAGAGCGATCTCAGGCCGTGGCCACTGATCCGCGAGGGCCAGGACGTGCGGGACAGCCAGCCTCCGCTGATCAACACCTCGATCGTCGCGCCCGAATACTTTCACCTGCTCGGCATGACGCTCCTCCGTGGCCGCCTCTTCGTCGAACAGGATCTTGAAAACACACCCTCCATCGCGGTCATCAATCAGGCCGCTGCTCGCACCTACTGGCCCAACCAGGATCCGGTCGGCAAGCGCGTCATCGTCCGGTCGAGGACCGCCAAGCCGGGCTGGACCACCATCGTCGGCGTGATTGCCGACGCCCGCACGGAGTCGTTGGCGGACCTCGGCATTCCGCAGATCTACCTCGACATCTACCAGCGCCCCGCCAAGTTTCTTGCGTTCTACCTGCGTGGACCGGTCGATCCCGCCGCCATCTCCGCGCTGGTGCGCACACAAGTCCAGGCCGTCGATCCGGAGCTTCCCGTCTTCCGCGCGGAGACCTTGAACGACGTTCTCTCCTCTTCGCTTTCTGTGCGGCGGTTCTCGATGGAAATGGTGGCGCTGTTTGCCGCAACTGCCCTGCTGCTCGCGGGCCTGGGAATCTATGGGACTATTTCCTATCTTGTGAATGAACAAAGGCACGAGATCGCCATTCGCCTCGCGCTGGGAGCGCAAAGAGGCACTATCCTCAAGATGGTGCTGCGCCGGGGACTCGGTTTGGCCGCCGCTGGCGCCGGGCTCGGTGTGGCCGGTGCGCTCATCGTCTCTCGCCTGATGGCCGGACTGCTCTTCGGCGTGTCGCCTACCGACCTGACCACGTTCGCTGGCGTCACCATTGTTCTTACCACAGTCGCGCTCGCCGCCAGCTATATACCGGCACTGGGCGCCATGCGCCTCGATCCGATGACTACACTCCACTCCGAATGACCTTTGGCACTGCAGCGAGTTCCAGAGGATTAGTCCCCAAAAACGCGCTTGGGTCAGCCAATGGCACCGCTCCGGCCGGATGGTCCGGGACTCGGCCTCCGATTTCCCGGCTGGTGCCGTGACCCGCGTTTCACCGATTCACTGCGTGGCAAACAAGACGGAGGCGCCGCCGCGCGTGGCCAGGCCTCCACGATCGAAGCGTCCCTCGTCAGCGTTTGGAGACCGGGCTTCGCAGAGCCTCCTCATTCACCATGCTCTCGGCTAATTGGGTGAGCTTCTGATCGGCCGCCTTCTCTTCCTGCAAGGTCTGATCGAGTAGCGACGCCGCTTCGCGCAGGCCCAGCGATTGCGCGAACGTGCGGGCCGACCCGTAGCCGGCGATCTCATAATGCTCCACGCGATTGGCGCACGCAATGATGCCGGCATCGCGCAACGGCGAGGCATCCGTGTCCTTAATCATGTCTTCCCCTTCGCTGATCAGCCCCTTCATCGCGTCACAGGTTTGACCCTTAGCGCTTTTCCCCAGCGTGCGGAAGATGTTCTCCAGCCGGCTGACATGCCCTTCGGTCTCCATGAGATGCGAGTGAATGGCTTGCCGCAGAGCTTGCGACGTGCTGGCTTCGGCCATTTTGGGCAGCGCTCTTACCAGGCGCTTTTCGGCATCGTACAGGTCTTCGATCTGCTCCAGGAATAGATCTTCCATGCTTTCCAGTTTCATCATGACGCTCCTTCGGTAGGATTCGGAGTAAGGACTCCGGCTGTTAGATCGCATTGCGGTGCAAGGTTGGTCATCTTCGCGGGGATAGCCGTCTGTTACAGCAACGGCTGTTAGGGTACGGGCGGCGTCTTCTCACGGCCGTCCAGATAGCGGTCCAGATTGAACGCCGCGCTGATCAATGCCAGGTGCGTGAGCGCTTGCGGGAAATTGCCGAGCGCCTGGCCCTGGTGGCCGATCTG
>JASIGB010000563.1:0-5968 GCA_030045355.1 Bryobacteraceae bacterium | reverse complement strand
CAGCCGCGTCGACCCCATTCAAGCCCTGCGCTACGAATAAAACGAGAGCTTCCGATAATGGTTCAATGGTTTTTGCCGGACGCTGAAGCCACTACTTGCTTCCTCTTACTTCGCTGACCGGCGCGGCCTTGGCATAAAAATCCGCCAAGTCCCGTTTCAGCTGCTTCAACGCATCCACATTCAAATAGATCATGTGGCCGGACGGATAATAAGCGAACTCGATATTGCCGCGAAGTTTCGGCTCCAGTTCCATGTGGGCCAGGTCGTACTCGGTAATGAAGAACGGCGTGGCCAAATCGAACAGGCCGTTCACCGAAAAAACGCGCAGCTTGGGGTTCTTGCGCATGGCGTCAGCAAGGTCTCCCGCGACGTAGGCATCGCGCATCGGCTGGCCGCCTTGCCCTGGCGCGGGAACGGCGGAGCCCAAGCGATGCGTGTGATCCCACTGCTGCAGGATGCCGGGACCAGACGGGAGATACGTTTCGTCGGACGTATATCCGAGATCGCGATCCAGATAACCATGCAGCGCGCTGATAAATGCGCCTTCAATTCCGGTGTTCGCGGGATCGTAACCCGGCGTTTCGCCCGCGGCGTCAACATCGGTGCCTTCAAAACGCGCATCATAGCGGCCCAGGATCTCGCGTTGATCGCGCAGCAGCTCCTTGCGGAACCGCGCGGGCGCGATGCGCAGATTCGCTTCCTTGATGTATTGCACGCTGAGGCCGATATAGCCGGAGAGCTGGCGCGCGATCTCATCCTCTTTCGCCTGCGGCAGATTCTGACCTTGCGCCAGGGCCTCGGCATAGGGGCCACGGGCGAACGTGCGCACTTCCTCCAGAAACGCTTTCTCGTCGCCGCCCTTGTGCTCTACTTTTTCGTAGTGCCAGGCGATGGCCGCGTAAGATGGCAGATTGCCGACGAAAAGATTGTCGGTTCCCGGCGCTTGGATGAAGTAATTCAGGATGGAGGACATCAGCACCACCCCGTTGAATGAGAGGCCGGCGTTCTCCAGAGCATCCACCAATGCTGCCGACCGCGTGGTCCCGTACGATTCGCCGAATAAGAACTTCGGCGAGCCCCAACGATGATTCACGCTGACATAGCGGTAAATAAATTTTTGGAAGGCCCGCACATCTTGGTCCGTGCCGGCGAAGTCTTTGATCACGCCTTTGCCGGTAGGCCGCGAATATCCGGTCCCGACCGCATCCACGAACACGAGATCGGACTCATCGAGCAGACTGTATTCGTTGGGGACGATCTGATAAGGGCCTGAGCCGGTGGCTTCAGGACTGGACGTCACTACGCGCACGGGTCCCACGGAACCCATGTGCAGCCACATGCTCGCCGACCCCGGGCCTCCGTTGTAGAGGAAGGTGAGGGGACGCGAACGGGCGTCGGCCACGTGATCGAGCGTGTAGGCGACATAAAACATGCTGGCGACCGGTTGTTCGTCGTCGCTTTGGATCAGCAGATTCCCGGCTGTGGCACTATAGTGCAGCTCTTTCCCGTTGAGGGTGATGGTGTGCTGAGTGACCTTGCTTTTTTCCGGCGGCACGGGCGCGATCGGCTTTTCGGCGTTCGCTGAGACGGTGGTGGGAGGCGGAGCCGGCGGAGCGCTTTGGGCCAGGGCGACCGGTGCCACCGGAATCGCGAGAATTCCGGTGAAAAGGAAACGACGGATCGGGCAGCAATATCGCACGGTCCCCTCCTGAGAAGGAAATGCTAGCGTCCTCGAACTATACCATTTCGCACCGCCACTATTGCCCGTCCTTTCTAGAATGGTCCGGCTGGCCGGCGCAAGCGCAGGTTCGACCCCGTGGCCGTTTACATCCTTCAAAATCGGGAAAGTTCTCGCAACCGGCCGGGGTTGACAAGGGTCTAAAACAAGAGCAGGATTGATCTAAGGAGCTTTTGGCAATTCGCTTCCTGGCAGGGTCTCTCGGTGTAGCAGGCGTTCTGGCTGTGGGCTCGGCGCTCACTCCAGCGGTGTTCGCCCAGTCCGTGATTTCCACCCATTCCGGCGTCGTCCAGTACGTGGAGGGCCGCGCTTATCTGGATGGCAAGCTGGTCGACCTGAAGTTCGGCCAGTTTCCGGACATCAAGGAGAGCCAGGAGTTTCGCACGGCCGACGGTCGCGCCGAGGTCCTGCTCACGCCCGGCGTTTTCTTGCGCATGGGCGAGAACAGCTCCATTCGCATGATCTCCACCAGGCTCAGCGATACCCGCGTCGAGGTTCTTTCCGGATCCGCGATGATCGAAAGCGCGGAGATGCCCAAAGACAATGCTGTCCGCTTGGCTTATAAGAATGACAGCATCGATCTTCAAAAGCAGGGGCTTTACCGGTTGGATACGAATCCCGCTCGCTTTGCCGTCTACGAAGGCGAAGCCGTGGTCACGGATTCCTCCGGTCAGTTGACCTTGCGCGGCGGAAAGGCCACCAATCTCGGGGCGGTGTTGCAAGCGGAAAGTTTCGATCGCAAGGCCGAAGACCAGGACGCTTTGTACCGCTGGAGTGACCGGCGTGCCAGCTATGTCGCCCAAGCCAATGTCGCGTCTGCTTCCGCGGCATCGGGGAATTCCAGCGGCTACGGCTATAGCGGCTACGGCGGACTTGGCTACGGCTACGGCTACGATCCGTTGGGCTACGGCGCGTACGGTGCGGCCGGCTTGGGCTACGGCTTCGGTGGTTTTGGATACAATCCGCTGTTCCTGGGCGGTTGGATGTATAACCCAATGTTCGGGATGTACACTTATCTGCCGTATTCCGGATTCGGATACAGCCCGTTCGGCTACATGTACTATAGTCCGACGACAGTGAGTTATGCTCCTTATTACGGTGGTAGCGGATATTCCTACGGCGCTACCCCAAGCCGCTCGACCGGCGTCTCCAGCCGTTTAGGCGCACTGGCTACCAACCGCGCCGCGACCGGGCTAATGGCGAGCAACCGGTCGTTTGGAGGCGGGCGGTCTGTTTCCAGCGCGCGTTCATTCGGCGGAAGTTCGTTTAGTGGCGGGCACGTCGGCGGCGCTTCCTTTGGCGGGCACGGCGGCGGGCACCGTTAGAGATCGCTACTTCAAGTTCTTCTCGAAGAAATCCAGCAGGGTTGCAAGCATTTGCTTGCGAACAGGTCCGGTGACGCCGTGGGTCTTCGCGGTGTAAATCACCTGCTCGAAAATCCTTCCGGAGTGCTCCAGCGCGTCGACCATTTGCGCGGTGTTTTGGAATAGGACGTTGTCGTCTTCGAAGTTGTGCACCAGCAGCAGCTTGCTCTTCAACTTCGAGGCATACTCCACCGGCGAACTGGCGCGGTATCCGTCGGCATTCTCCGCAGGCAGTCCCAGGTAGCGCTCGGTGTAGATCGTGTCATAATTGCGCCAATTGGTCACCGGCGCGCCGGCAATCGCCGCGTGAAACGTGTCGGGCGAGTTTAAAACCGAATATAAGGTCATGAAGCCGCCGTAGCTCCAGCCGTAAATCCCGATCCGCGCCGGGTCCACAAAGCCCTGCGCCACCAGGTATCGAACGCCTTCCAACTGATCGGCCAGCTCGGTTTTTCCGAAGCGCCGGTACAACGGGATCTCGAACGCGTGCCCGCGGCCCGATGCCCCGCGATTGTCCAGTTGCCAAACCACGAATCCCCGCGCGGCCAGCAGTTGGGCCCAGTCAGCGCCTTGCCAGGCGTTCACCACTTCCTGCTCGTCTGGTCCGCCGTACACGATCACGACCGCCGGATACTTTTCACCCGCGCGAAAATTCGCGGGCTTGATCAACCGGCCATAAAGCAAGGTGCCATCCTGCGCTTTGACCTCGGCGATTTCCGACGGCTGGAGCTCGTATTCATCGGCAAGCGAGCGGTTGGGAGTGCGGAACGTAGACCATTTTTCGCCGCCGATGGAATAAACGTCGATCCGGGGAGGCTCGGTCAGCGAGGAGAACGTATCCAGATAGTTTTGCATCGTGGGCGAAAAGGAGATGTCATGAATGCCCGATTCTCGGGTGATCCGTGTGCGATCCTTTCCGTTGAGTTTCACTGAATAAAGCTCTCGATCCAGAGGACTTGCTTCCGTGGATAGAAAGTAAACTTTTTGTTGAGATTCATCCACGCCGGCCAGATCAGTGACTTCCCAATTGCCTTCGGTGAGGCGTTTGCGCTGCTGTCCGGCCAGATTGTACAGGTACAAGTGACGAAAACCGTCGCGCTCGCTGCCCCACAAGAACTGATCCTTGCCGATAAAGCTGAACAAATTGTTCTGATTGATCCAGTACGGATCACTTTCCGAAAGAATCGGATGAGATATTCCGGAGCCTGCGTCGGCCAGCAATAGGTCCAGATGATTCTGCACGCGGTTCATGCGTTCGATGGCTAGGCGTGTGGAGTCGGGCGTCCAGTACACGCGCGAGAGGAGAAACCCGCGGGTCTCCCCGGTGTCCATCCAGCGGGTCGCGCCGCCGGTGGCCGCCACCACGCCCACGCGAACGTCGGCGTTGGGAGTTCCGGCTTGCGGGTAGCGCTCGGGCTCAAACAAAGCGCGCAGCCCGGTGAGCGAAACCTGCGGATACACGAGCTCGTGCGCCACGTCGAACTGCATATACGCGATGTCCTTGGAATCGGGCGCCCACCAATAGGCCGTGCCGAGGTCGAGCTCCTCGGGGTACACCCAATCCAGCTCGCCGTTCAGCAGCGTCGCGGCGCCGTCGTCGGTGAGGCGGGTAAGCTGGCGCGTGGCAATGTCGAGGGTGTACAGATCGTGGCTGCGGCGGAAGGCAACGCGCATGCCGTCGGGCGAGAGCTTGGGATCGTTCTCGGGTTCGGGAGTGGCGGTGAGCTGTTCCCAGGCACCGGTCGCCAGCGTAAACCAAAACAGGTCGCCGCGGACGGTGAGCAACAAGCGCTGGCCATCCGGACTCCATTCCAGCTTTTGCGCGCTCACGTTGCGATCCTGCCACTCGTAGCGGGTGAGTTCGGGCGGGGGAACAGCGGCTTTTTCGAGCGGTTCAAGCGAGAGCAGCCTGCGCGCGGATTTGCTAGGGAGGTCGTACAACATGATGTCCGCGCCCTGAAAAAAGGCGAAGCTTTTTCCATCCGGCGCCCAGATTACCTGCGGCATCTCACGCTCACGGCCGTGCTCCATCAGGGTGTCGATGGTGACGGGTTTTTTCTGCGCCAGAACGGTAAGCGCCGTGAGGCAAGAGAGAACAAAAATGCGGGGGAACACTTGCTCAGATTGTAGCCTACAGGTGCGCGACGTCGAAGCTGTGCTCACGGAGCTGCAGCTTTGCCAACCCGCCGTAGTATCCGTCGGGGTCCAGCTCCGAGGCGAGGCGAAAATGGTCCGCCGCGGAGGAGGGTCTCTCGATCGCCAGCATCGCCATTCCGGCGCGCCAGTGAAATCCAGCCAGCTCGGGCTTATGTTTTGGATCGCCTTCGCGGGATCCCAACTCGATGGCTTGCTCCGATTCGGCGGCGTGACCCAGCAGGGCCAAAGCCCACGCCTGATTGCCGCGAATCCCTGCCAGACCCCCTGAGATGAATCGTTCCGACAGTTCACTGCGGTGCTTCTTCAGGGCCTGCTCTGCATACGCAAGGGCCTGCCCCGGCAAGAGACCCTGGCGCAATCGCAGCTCCGAGAGGCCGCTGAAAGCCACCGAGCGGGTAGGCCTTAGCGCCGCCGCCACTTCAAAGGATTGTTTGGCCTCTGGGTAACGGCCTAGCGCTAAGAGGACCAGTCCCAGACGCTCGTGCGCCACTAAGCGATCGGCGCGGCTGCGCGTCTGCTGTACCAACTCGCGCAAGATCACTTCGGCTTCCTGAGCCCGGCCCCAATAGAATAGGGCTCCCGCTTTCTGTAGCCGAACAACGTCGGTCGAAGACCAACCCAGGGGGCCGTCGATCAGCTTCAGCGCTCGCCCATAATGGCATCGCTTAATTTCGCGATCCACGAGCGTATGGTAAAGGAAAAATTGAGT
>JASIGB010000562.1:0-2753 GCA_030045355.1 Bryobacteraceae bacterium | reverse complement strand
GCGAATCTGTGACTCTCCATCGCAACACGATGAAAACACGGAGCATTTATTCTGGTTTCGACCTATGGACAGGCCTTCGGAACTTGCCGATACATCCTCTGAGAGCCCGCAATGTCTTTCACTGCCGCAAATAGCACAACCAAAGTACTTGTTGCCGACGACCATGGCGTGGTCCGTAAAGGCCTCCAATTTCTGCTCCAGACCGACCCGTCCATTGAAGTGGTCGGCGAGGCCTGCGATGGACGCGAAGCGGTCCGGCTCACTGAGCAGCTCTCGCCCGACGTGGTCGTAATGGACATTACCATGCCGCAGCTGAACGGCATCGACGCCGCCTCCCAGATCGTCAAGCGCGACCCGAACGTGGGCGTCATCATGCTGAGCATGCACTGCGATGAGACCTTTCTCGTCCGTGCCCTCGCCGCTGGCGCCCAGGGCTACCTGCTGAAGGACTGCGCCGAGGCCGACCTGCTCCAGGCCGTGCGTGCAGTAGCCAGCAAGAAGCTTTTCTTCAGCCCTTCCATCACGCAAACGCTGCTCGAGGATTATATGCGGCAGATGCAAAGCGAGGGGCTGGAAGATTCCTACGACCTGCTGACCGACCGTGAGAAGGAAGTTCTCCAGCTTTTGGCGGAAGGCAAGTCCAACAAAGAGGCCGCCTCGCTACTCAACGTCAGCCTGTACACAGTCGAAACACACCGCAGCCGCCTGATGCAGAAGCTCAATCTGCACTCTACGGCCGACATCGTGCTCTACGCCGTGCGCAAGCGAATCATCCAGTAGCGCAGCTAACCGCGGCCCGCGCTGGCACGGGCCACTAGCGCCTTCAGGAATTCGCCACACTGACGCCCTCGTGCTGGAGCGGAAGCGTCACTGCGATCCGTGTCCCTTTGCCCGGCGCCGATTCGATCGTGAGACGCCCGCACAGCTCGCGAACGCGCTCGCTCATCCCCAGCAAGCCGAGCCCATACGCCACGCCGCCGTGTTGATCGAACCCCACGCCGTCGTCTTCCACGAAGACGGCCAGGCGCCCGCCGGAATCCTCCAGCTTCACGTGAATGTTCTTGGCTTGCGCATGGCGCGCGCAGTTGGTGAGCCCCTCCTGCACGATACGATAGAGGTAGGTTCGGTGTGGATCGGGCACGTCGCGCAGGTCTCCATCCACTTCCAGCCTCACCGGCGTGCCATAGCGCCGGGAAAACTCCCGCACCTGCCACTCCAGCGCCGGCCCCAGCCCCAGCACGTCCAACATGGCCGGCCGCAGCCCCATGGCGATATCGCGCGTGGTGCGCAACGTGCTTTCGGCCAGCTTCTTGGCCTGTTCGAGATGCGGATCTGCTGCCGCCGGCCGCGCGCGCTCCAGATTTCCCAACTCCATCCGCAGCGCCGTCAGCAACTGGCCGATTTCGTCGTGTAATTCGCGGGACAGCGCTTTGCGCTCCTGCTCCTGCGAGGAGACCAATTGCTGGGAAAGAAGGCGCAAGCGCTCCTCGGCCCGTTCACTCGCCGTGCGGTGCGCCGCCGACTCCTTTTCGAGCGAGGAGATGCGAAACACGCTGGCTCCCGCGATGATCGCCCCCAGCACCAGCGCCGTGAGAATGGTTTCCCAAATGTCGTTTTGCAGATTGACCACGGACTGGCTGAGATCGCGCCGGCGCGATTCGAAATTCTCCTCGTTCAGCATCCCCAGTTCTTCGGTGATCGAAAAAATGGGCATGGTCTCCGACCCGAAACCGTCGTCCATGAAATGCCGCTTGCTCTGCGCCGGCGTCTCGCGGAACTCCAGAGCCACGGCGTTCAGGTAGGATCTCAGCGCCGCCTCCAGCCGCTCCACCGGCGCCGTGCTGCGTTGCGGCCGCAGCGACTTCAGCTCACCCAGGCTGCGTTCGGTCCTGGCGCGCAAGACCACCAGCTGGGCTGAATCACTGCCCGGATCGGACTCTGGTTTGAGCAACCGATCGCGCCGCAGCACCGCCACGCGCGAAGTGTTGGATCGGATGCTCTCCACCAGGTTCTCAATATGGCGGTAAGTATCCTCTACCGCCAAAATCTGTTGGTGAATCCGGCGTGTCTCTTGAATGTTCGCCACGCCTGACAAACCCAGGATAATTAGCAAGAACCCAAGACCGAAGACGGATACTGGCCAGATACTCTGTGGGACGTTTTTCACTTGTAGTACTCGTCTCGGGGCAGTACCTTGCGTAGGAAGTCCCTACTAGGCCCCTCTAAACCATCGGCAGGGTTGTCCGATAGCGTTAACTCGCCGAAAATGAATCAATAAGACGACGGGACATTCCAGCAGGGAGGAAACCATGATTTTCACGCAAGCTATTACTTTTCTAGCCCGTGCCTGGCGCGATCGCCGCGGGCAGGATCTCATCGAATACGCCCTGATGGTGGGCTTTGTCGCCGTCGCCGCGGGCGCCATCATGCCCGGTGTCGCTAGCAGCATCAGCACGATTTTCAGTCAAATCACCTCTGTGATGGCCAACGCCGCGACGAGCTAAGAACTCGGGCCGCGCCCGCTCTTGGAAAACTGGTTGAAACCTTAACTGGGTTGGCTCGTACCAAGTCGTCTACGGCTTGCTGTCCTACACGGTGGAACAACGCGCGCAAGAACTCGGCATCCGCCTGGCCTTGGGGGCGGACCGGACAGATCTGCTGAAACTGGTGGTCCGTCAGGGCCTGCTCCTGTCTGCGACTGGCGTGGCCATCGGACTTGTGGCTTCGTTGGGCATCAATCGAGTTCTGGCGAA
>JASIGB010000561.1:0-3846 GCA_030045355.1 Bryobacteraceae bacterium | reverse complement strand
TGCATGGGCGTTTTCTTCCTGCACAATGTGGTCGGCGGGAATTGGGGCGTCTCTATCCGGCGGTTTGTCGAGGCGGGGACTCGAACCCTGCCGCTGATCGCGGTCTTCGTCATTCCGATATTCTTCGCCATGCACACGCTCTACACCTGGACCCATCCGGATGTCCGAGCTCACGACTTCGCCGTCGGCCACAAAGCGATCTACATGAACATTCCTCTGTTCATCGTGCGAGCGGGGGTCTACTTCGCGGTTTGGTTCTTTTTCGGCTTCCGCATTTTGCGCATGACCAACGAACACGATCGCACCGGCGATCCCGCGCTGTTCGGCCGTATCAAGCGCTTCAGCGCTCCGGCCTTGCTGATTTTCGTGGTCTCCACTACCTATGCCTACATCGACTGGATCATGTCGGCCGAGCCCGACTGGTATTCCACCATCTATCCGTGGATGTTCACGATCGGGCAAGTGATTCTTACCTTCGCCTTCCTCATCGCCCTGCTCGTGCTGCTGTCCAAACGTGAGCCGTTCGCCAGTTTCCTGACGCGCCAGCACTACCACGATCTCGGCAACCTGCTGCTCGCCTTCACCATGGTGTGGGCCTACTTCTCGATCTCCCAGTTCCTCATCATCTGGGCCGAAAATCTGCCGGACGAGATTCCCTGGTACGTGCGCCGCTTCAGCGGCGGGTGGGGCTACATCGCCTTCGTGATCGCCATATTCCACTTCTGCATTCCCTTCTTCCTACTGCTAATGCGTTTTGTGAAGAAGAACGCCAGCCGGCTGCGGACTTTGGCCATCTGGATCATTATTATGCGCATCCTGGATGTATTCTGGATTGTGGAGCCGGCGTATCGCCAGCGTGGCTTCCAAATCTACTGGACCGACGTGGTCGCTCCCATCGGTTTGGGGGGAATCTGGCTGGCATTCTTTATCTGGAATCTCAAATCGCGGCCTCTGTTGGCCAGTCATGACCCGCGAGATACTTATTCACTCCTCGTCACTGCCCACGGGCACGGACACTGATCGCCATGGAACAGACCCTCCATCCAACCCCCAACGGAGCCGGCCACGAGCATCGTGAGGTCAGCGTCCGCCTGATTGTGGTGTCGCTCGCCTTTCTGGCGGTCTCGACGTTTTTTGTCTTATTGCTGGTGGTCGGAATCTTCCGCTATTTGTACAGCTCCTATAGCACCGCGGAAGCTGTCCGGCTCTCCCAGCCCGTCATTCCTCCCGAGCCGCGCATTGAAGTGGCGCCCACCGAGCAGCTCCACGATCTGCGCGCCAAGGAGGATCACATTTTGAGCACCTATGCGTGGGTGGACAAACAGGACGGCATCGTGCGCGTCCCTATCGACCAAGCCATCGACATGCTCGCCGCCAAAGGCGTCCCCACGCACAACTATCTGGATGACATTCTCGCAGGCCGGAAACCGCCGGCAGCCCCTCAGCCAAAAGCCAACAGCCAAGAGCAACAAGGTAAAAGCAATGCGAAGTAGAACGTTTCTTTTCGGGAGCCTGATTTTTGCGGCGCTGCCGCTCCTCACATGGGCCCAGAAATTCAGCCAAGACGGCCAGTTGAGTCTTCCGGCTTCCAACACGCCTCCGCTCCTGCAAGGCGTCGGCATCGACCAGAACCTCAACGCGCAAGTGCCGATGGGACTCACGTTCCGCGACGAGACCGGCCAGAGCGTGACGCTCGGCCAATACTTCCGCGACAAACCGGTCGTGCTCGCGCTGGTGTATTACGAATGCCCCGGGCTCTGCGACCTGATCCTGAATGGCCTGAGCCACGCCATGCAGCAGATCTCGCTGAACGTGGGCTCCGATTACCAGGTGGTCACCGTCAGCTTCAATCCCAAGGAAACTTGGCAACTCGCCTACGCCAAGAAGGGCAACTACCTCGAAAAATACAATCGCCCCGGCGCTAAAGAAGGCTGGCATTTCCTGACCGGCGACGAGCCGTCCATCAAGACTCTCGCGGACACCGTAGGGTTCCGTTACAAGTACGATCAGGCGAGCCAGCAGTACGTGCACGCCAGCGCCATTTACGTTCTGACGCCCGAAGGCAAGATTTCCAAATACTTCTACGGTATCGATTACAACCCGCGCGATTTCCGCCTGGGCCTGGTGGACGCTTCGTCCAACAAGATCGGCACCGTGGCGGACCGCGTGCTGCTGTTTTGCTGCCAATACGATCCCACCACCGGCAAGTATGGCCTGGCCATCGCGCGCGTCACCCGCGTTCTGGGTACCGCGACGGCGCTGTGCTTGTTCGGCTTCATTTTCATCATGCTCCGCCGCGACCGCCGGTCGCACGCGGGCACTGGGAGGTCAGCCTAGAGCATGAGCTTTCCACTTTGGCCCGACGCCGCTTCCGCGGTGGCCACGGATATCGATCACCTCTACATCTACATCTCCATCGTCAGCGTGGTGATGACGGCGCTGATTTTCCTCACGATCTTCATTTTCGCGATCAAATACCGCCGCCGCTCCCCCGACGAGGTGCCGCAGCCCATTCATGGCTCCCTGCGGCTTGAGATTACCTGGTCCATCATTCCGTTCCTGGTCATGCTCACGTTCTTCTGGTGGGGCGCCAAGATCTATTTCTACAACGCCGTTCCGCCGGCCAACTCGATGGACGTCTATGTCGTGGCGAAGCAATGGATGTGGAAGCTGCAATATCCGGGCGGCCAGCGCGAGATCAATGAGCTGCATGTGCCCACCGGCCAACCCGTGAGGTTGACGCTCGCGTCCGAAGACGTGATCCACAGCTTCTTCCTCCCCTCGCTGCGCATCAAGCACGACGTGGTC
The DNA here is from genome assembly GCA_030045355.1 of Bryobacteraceae bacterium. GTDB lineage: Bacteria > Acidobacteriota > Terriglobia > Bryobacterales > Bryobacteraceae > Palsa-89. The sequence continues at coordinate 1,038 of JASIGB010000561.1, read as the reverse complement.
CCCGGCCATTACGACACCATGTGGTTCACCGCCAATAAACCCGGTCGCTACCACATTTTCTGCGCCGAATATTGCGGAACGGAGCATTCCGGTATGGTCGGCTGGCTCACCGTAATGACGCCGTCGGATTATCAGAATTGGCTGGCCGGCGGCGGCCAAAGCGGCACGATGGCCGAGCAGGGCGAGCGGCTGTTCGAGCAGTTGGGCTGCTCCGGTTGTCACTTGCTCGATCGCCAGGGGCGCGGCCCCAATCTTCGCGGCGTCTACGGCTCGCGCGTGCAACTAGCGGACGGCCAGTCGATCCAGGCCGACGACGCCTATCTACGAGAATCCATTTTGAATCCCAATGCCAAGCTGGTGGCCGGATATCGTGCGAACTTGATGCCCAGCTTCCAGGGCCAGATCAGCGAGGAAGGCATTCTGCAGTTGATCGTTTACATTAAATCGCTGTCCGCAGCGAATGCGCCGGGCGCGCCTACGGCTCTGAATCTGCTGCCGCCGCCCACCCTGCAACGCGTGAGCGTCGCTCGCCTGGCCAAGCAGCCAACTGGCGGTACACAATGAGCACAGCTTTACAGGAACCCATTACTACTGAAACTCCGAATTACTTGAACGCCGAGTACGGCTGGAGGTCGTGGCTCTTCACCAAGGACCATAAACGCATCGCCGTCCTCTACCTGATCTCGATTTCGGTCATGTTCGCCTTGGGCGGCGTCTTCGCCATGCTCATCCGCCTGGAGCTCCTCACTCCGCAAGGCGATCTGGTGAACTCGGATACCTACAACAAGTTTTTCACCATGCACGGGATCGTGATGGTGTTCTTCTTCCTCATCCCATCCATTCCGGCTACGCTCGGCAACTTTTTTGTGCCCATGATGATCGGAGCCAAAGACCTCGCGTTCCCGCGAATTAATTTGTTGAGCTGGTACATCTACATCGCCGGCGCCGGGTTTGCGATCGCCGCCATCGTCATGGGTGGCGTCGACACCGGATGGACCTTCTACACTCCCTTCAGCACTACTTACTCGAACACGTTCG
>JASIGB010000560.1:0-3353 GCA_030045355.1 Bryobacteraceae bacterium | reverse complement strand
AAAGCGTCCTGATGGACGAGATCCACCAGATCCTCGGGTTTGGCGTCGACATCCGTTACTCCACGCCCATCGACAGCATGAAGGCGCTGCTCGACGAAGGCTTCGACGCTATCTTCGTCGGCACCGGCGCGCCCCGCGGCAAGGAGCTCGACATCCCTGGCCGCCATGATACGGACCGTATCCACATCGGGATCGACTGGCTGGAGTCCATCGCCTTCGGGCACACGGATTCGATCGGCGAAAAAGTGCTGATCATCGGCGTAGGCAATACGGCCATGGATTGCTGCCGCTCCAGTTGCCGGCTGGGCGGCAAAGATATCAAGGTGATGGCGCGCCGCCCGCGCGGATTTTTCAAGGCCTCGCCCTGGGAACTGGAAGACGCCGAGGAAGAGGGCGTCGAGATCATCATTAATCACGCGCCCGTGCGCTTCGTTCTCGAGAACGGCAAACTCATCGGGATGGATTTCGAGCGCCTGGAATGGGACGCGCAGGCCAAAAAATCAAAAACCATCGATAATGTCTTTCTCCCCGCCGACGACGTGATCCTCGCCATCGGCCAGGAAAACGCGTTTCCCTGGATTGAGCGTGACATCGGCATCGAATTCGACAAGTGGGACATGCCGCTGGTGGACGAGAAGACCATGCAATGCACGCGCGAAGGCATCTTCTTCGGCGGTGACGCGGCGTGGGGGCCGAAAAACATCATCTGGGCGGCCGAGCATGGCCATCAGGCGGCCATCTCCATCCATAATTACTGCCAGGGCCTGCCGGTGACCGAACGCCTGCCCCAGGGCATGAACCTGATCAGCCAGAAAATGGGGATCAGCGAGTGGAGCTACCACAACGATTACAATCCCTCGCCGCGCCAGAAGATGCAGCACGTCGATCTCACGCGCCGCTTCCAGCAGATGAACATCGAAGTGGAGCTCGGATTCAACGCCGAGCAGACCGCGCGTGAAGTGTTGCGCTGCATGAATTGCGACGTGGAGACGGTTTTCGCCGCGCCGCGCTGCATTGAGTGCGACGCTTGCATCGACATCTGTCCGGTGCAATGTCTCACCATCACGGGCAACCGCGAGGAAGATGATTTGCGCCAGCGGCTGTCCGCGCCGGCCATCAATCTCACTCAGGATTTGTACGTGTCCGCTGGCCTGCCCCAGACCGCGCGCGTCATGGTGAAGGATGAAGACCTGTGCGTGCACTGCGGCCTGTGCGCCGAGCGCTGTCCCACGGCGGCCTGGGACATGCAAAAATTCGAGCTGCTCATTCCTTATGCCGGGAGGCCGGTGAACCCCGAACTATGCACGACCGCGTAAACGATTTTGCTTTGAAGCTGGCCAATGTGAATGGAACCGGATCGGCCAGCGCCAACGGGCTTTTGATGCAGGCCATTTTCCGCATGGGCATTCCGGTTTCGGGCAAGAATCTGTTCCCTTCGAATATCCAGGGTCTGCCGACGTGGTACGAGATTCGCGTCAACAAGAACGGCTACACCGCGCGATCCCTCGACTACGACCTCATGGTGGCGATGAATTCGCAAACCTACGCGCGCGATATTCAGGAAGTTCGCGAGGGCGGCTACGTGCTGTACGATTCCTCCTGGCCGCTCGATCCGGCGCTGCTGCGCGACGACGTGCATTTCCTGGGCGTGCCGTTCGCGCAATTGTGCAACGACCATTTCCGCGACCCGCGCGAGCGCATTCTGATGAAGAACATCGCCTACGCCGGCACGCTGGTGGCCGCGCTTCAAGTAGACATGGAAATCGTCGCGGCGCTGCTCGAACAAAAATACGCGGGCAAGAAAAAGCTCAGCGAATCGAACACCCGCGCGCTACGCCTGGGCTACGATTATGCGCGCGATCATTTCGACCTGCCGCTCCCGTTTCATCTGGAAAAGATGGACGCCAACCATGACAAGATCCTGATCGACGGCAACACCGCGGTGGCGCTGGGTTGCGTGTACGCCGGCGCAACCGTGGCGGCCTGGTATCCGATCACGCCCTCGACGTCGGCCATGGACGCCTTCAAGATGTTTTGCGAGAAGTTCCGGAAGGATCCCGAAACCGGCAAAAACAATTACATCATCATTCAGGCCGAGGACGAACTGGCGGCCATCGGAATGGTGATGGGCGCGTCCTGGATGGGCGCCCGCGCCTTTACGTCCACCGCCGGTCCCGGCGTTTCGTTGATGAACGAGCTGCTGGGCTTCGCCTATTACGCCGAGATTCCCGCCGTCGTCATCGACGTGGAGCGCGTGGGACCCTCTACCGGCATGCCCACACGCACGCAGCAGGGCGATCTGCTCGAATGCGCGTACGCCTCGCACGGCGACACCAAACATATTCTGTTGTTTCCTTCAAATCCGGGGGAGTGCTTCGAAATGGCGCCGCTGGCCTTCGATGTGGCCGAACGTTTTCAAACGCCCGTGTTTTTGATGTCCGATCTCGATATCGGAATGAATGACTGGGTGGTGCCGCGTCTCCAGTGGGACGACGGTTATCAGCCCGATCGCGGCCGCGTTTTGAGCCTGGAGGAGATCGAAAACCTGCCGAAATTTCAGCGCTATCTTCCCGAAGACGGCACCCAGATCGCACCGCGCACGCTGCCCGGCGTGCATCCCAAGGCAGCGTACTTCACGCGCGGATCGGGCCACACCAAATTCGGGACGTATACGGAAATTCCCGACGAATATCAAGAGGTCATGGATCGGCTGCTCAAGAAGCACAAAGCCGCCGCGAAAGCCGTGCCCGCTCCCGTGATCGAACGGCGCAAAGGCGCCAGCTTTGGGATCGTCACCGTGGGCGGCTGCGACCCGGCCGTCCGCGAGGCGCTGGATCTGCTCGGCCGTCGCGGCATCGTCGGCGATTTGATGCGCATCAAGGCCTTTCCGTTCAGCGCGGAGGTAGAGACATTTTTGAATGAACATGATTTTTGTTTCGTCGTCGAACAGAATCGCGACGCGCAGCTCCGCTCTCTGCTCACGCTCGAAACCAGCGTGCCGAAAGACAAGCTGCGTTCGGTGCTGGTCTACGGCGGATTCCCGCTGAGCGCGCGGCACGTCATCGACGGCGTGCTCGCCGAGCTAGGCGTGGAAGAGGAAGCAACGCCCGCTGGCGTGCAAGTGAGGAAATAGCATGCCGTCCATCGTTAAACCCGTCGCCACGCATCCCAGCCTCCAGCGCAACGACCTGGGCCTCACCATTCGCGATTACGAAGGAGCCATGTCCACCCTGTGCGCCGGATGCGGGCACGATTCCATCACCGCCGCCCTCACGCGCGCGCTTTGGGAAGTATCGGCCGAGCCGCACATGATCGCGAAGCTTTCCGGCATCGGCTGCTCCTCGAAGACGCCC
>JASIGB010000559.1:0-6758 GCA_030045355.1 Bryobacteraceae bacterium | reverse complement strand
ATCAAACTGAGGCCCGCGTGAGAAAGGCGTGTCGCCTGGCAAGAGATCGATGTCAAGAGAGCGAAAATGAGCCACGAACACACAACCCACGAATACACAACCCACGAACACGCAACAGAAGACCACTCCCCGAAAACTGTCGTCGTGTGCGACACTCAACCGATTACGGCGGAAGGATTGCGAACCTTGCTGGCCGCGGCCGGAGACCTGGAGTTCCGGGCAGCGTTGAATTCATTGGAAACAGCCACGCAACTGGTGGCGGCTCGGCCGCCCGATGTGGTGGTGGTGGACAAAGGTTTTGGCATGCGCATCGTGCTGGATTGGATTCACGATCTGAAACTGGCCGATGCGGCGCCCGCTGTCATGGTCTGGGGCGTATCGATGACCGAGGCCGAAGCCCTCCGGCTGCTGCAAGCCGGCGCCAAGGGCATTGTGCGTAAGACCGCGGATCTGGACAACATCCTCAGTTGCCTCCGCACGGTAGCTTCCGGGAAGAGTTGGATGGAGGACAGCGTGTTCCGCGATTCGGCCCGCCCGGAGCGCTACCCGCGTTCCGAACTCACCCCGCGTGAACACCAGGTTCTCGAAATGGTGGAACAGGGGTTCAAGAACAAGGAGATCGCACTCGAACTCGGTATCCGCCCCGGAACTGTCAAGATCCACTTGAAACATATCTTCGAAAAGACCGGGGTGCGTGGGCGTTACGGCCTTGCCATCAGCGGCCTCAAGGAGCGTGGCGTGGTTTCCATGGTGAGCTGAACGCTCGCTGCGCTCGCGTGCCCTTGGCCATTGGCCGGTGGCGCTCGCCGGCGCCGAGCACACCTAAACAAATGAGTCGATAAACGTTCCAACGACCCGCAATGGTAAGATAGACCCGCGGACTGCTAACTCCGCTCGGCGTATCCGAAAATGATCGGCGAGACTCTGCGGCATTATCGCATCGAGGCCAAGCTCGGTGCGGGCGGGATGGGCGTCGTTTATCGCGCCCTGGATACGCATCTGGACCGCTTCGTCGCCGTCAAGGTCCTGCCTTCCACCGCTGTCGTCAACGCCGACCGCCGCGCCCGCTTCTCCCAGGAAGCCAAGTCCGCCTCCGCGCTCAGCAACCGCCATATCATCACCATCTTCGATATCGACACCGGCCACATCGACGGCCAGCCCGTGGATTTCATCGCCATGGAGTACGTCAACGGCAAAACGCTCGACCGGCTGATTGGCCGCAAGGGCCTGAAACTGGCCGATGCCTTGCGTTACGCCATCCAGATCGCCGATGGCCTCGCTGTCGCGCATGAGGCCGGTATCGTGCATCGCGACCTCAAGCCCGCCAACGTCATCGTGAATGAGAGCGGCGAGGTGAAAATTCTGGATTTCGGCCTCGCCAAGCTGACTGAGATCGAAGAGCCCGATGTGTTCGCAGTCACCCAGAGCGTCCACGTGGATGCCGCCCTGCGCACCGAAGCCGGAACCATCATCGGGACGGTCGCCTACATGTCGCCGGAGCAGGCCGATGGGCACACCGTCGATGCGCGCTCGGATATCTTCGCTTTCGGCGCCGTGCTTTATGAAATGGTGACGGGCAAGCGCGCCTTCTCCGGCAATTCCAAGCTTTCTACGCTCGCTTCGGTGCTGCATTCCGAACCCGTGCCGCTGAGCCAGATCGGTTCGGGCATTCCCCAGGACGTCGACCGCATCATCGGCCGCTGCCTGCGCAAGGATCCGCAGCGCCGTTGGCAGAGCATGGCCGATATCAAAGTGGCGCTCGAAGATGTTCTCGACGACCTGGAGTCGGGCAAATTGCCGGCCGCCAATGGCGAGGCGGCGAGCCCGGCGCCGCACCGCAAGATCCGGCTTTTTCTCTGGCCGGCGATCATCGCCCTGGCTCTCTGCGCGGGCCTTTACGCCGGTTGGCGATTCCTGAAGCCCGTCCAGCCCAGCTTCGAACGACTGACGTACCGGCGCGGCGAGATCCCCGCGGCGAAATTTTCCCCCGACGGGCGCACGGTCGTCTTCAGCGCCCAATGGGCCAGCGAGCCGGCCAACATTTTCTCCATCCGCCCGGGAAGCCGCGAATACCGCGCGCTCGACCTGCCGCAGGCGCGCATCCTGGCCATTAGCTCTGCCGGCGAAATGGCCATTCTCCTGGCAACTGCGCCGGATTCTCCCACCGGAACGCTTGCCCGCGTGCCTCTATCGGGAGGAGCGCCTCGCGAGATCCTCGAAAACGTGGTGGACGCCGATTGGTCGCCCGATGGCTCTACCCTCGCCGTCTCGCGCGTCGTGGGTGCCAAGACCCGAATCGAATATCCCATCGGAAATGTACGCTACGAAAGCGACGCTCCTCCGCCTGGGTTGATCCAGATGCCGATCCAGATGCCAACCCGGATCTCGCCGCGGGGTGACTGGATCGCCTTCTTCGAGCGCGACAACGATACCGGTGACTATACCCTCGCGGTCCTTGGCAAGAACGGAGCGAAGCGCGTCTTGTCGCGCGGCTGGAGGACCGCGGAAGGCTTGGCGTGGTCGCCCAAAGGCGACGAAGTCTGGTTCGGAGGCGCCAAGGAGGGTGCCCAGCCGGCTTTATACGCCGTGTCGCTCGCGGGCAAAGAGCGCACCGTCGTGGAAACGCCCGCTTCCCTGCTGGTGGACGATATCGCTCGCGATAAACGGGCGCTGGTCACCGCGGTCGACAGCCGCCAAGGCATCTCCGCGCTCGCCCCCGGCGCCAAGCAGGAGGCCGATCTCTCCTGGTTCGATTCCAGCCGCGTCTATGATATCTCTCCGGACGGGGAGAACATACTTTTCGTCGAGCTTTCTTCCGGCGAGGCCCGCAATCCCGCCATCTACCTGCGCAAGACCGACGGTTCACCCGCCGTCCGGCTGGGGGACGGCAACCGCCCCGCGCTCTCGCCCGACGGCAAATTCGTCGCCTGTATTTTAAACGATGGCGCCAAAACCGAGCTCAGCCTTCTGCCCACCGGCCCCGGAGATTCGCGCGTCTTCAGCTCGCCCGGTATGCACTACGATCGCGTGACCTGGTTTCCCGACGGGCGGCGGCTGTTGTTCACCGGAAATGAGCCGGGCCGCCCGATGCACACCTTCGTGCAGGACACGCGCGGCGGCGCTCCCATGGCGCTCACGCCGGAAGGAACCACGGCAGTGCATGTGTCCCCGGACGGAAAATATCTGGCTGACGTAATCGCGGGCAAGCTCACCTTCGTGCCAGTGGACGGCGCGGCAGCGAAGCCGGCGCTCGATGTACAGGCAGGAGATAACGTGATCGCCTGGAGCGCCGACGGCCGCTTCATCTTCCTGCGGCGTGACCAAGGTCCCGCGGAGGCCACCCTCAGCCGCCTGGACCTGGCGAGCCGCCGCGAAGAGGCCTGGAAGGAGATCAAGCCGGCCGATCCGGTGGGCGTGCGGCTGGATTCAGTGGTCATTACGCCGGACGGCGCCGCCTACGCGTATTCCTACGAGCGCGATGTCTCCACGTTGTACCTGGCCAACGGCCTGAAGTGACGGACAGCCATTAACGGTGCGCGATCACCAGCAGCGTGGGAGCGCGCTTGACCACGCACTCCACGGCGCGCTTCAGGTTTTCCGGGTCGAGCGCGGCGAAGCTCTCATCCAGCACCACCAGTTCCGCTTGTTGCAGCAGCGCGCGCGCGATGTACAGCCGGCTGCGTTCTCCGTGGGAAAGCTGCCATCCCGTTTCGCCCACCATTTGCAGCATGCCCGCCGGCATGCGATCGAGCAGATCGCCCAGCCCGAGCTCGCGGCAGATGGACTGCGCTTCTTCGAGATCCGCGGGCGTCAGAACCCTGGGATGGCCCAAGAACAAATTGAACTGGAATGTTTCAGCCAGCACGTGGTTCTCGTGGAATTGCGGCGCCGCGGCCAGCCGCCTGCGCCATTCGGCGGCGCCGAGCGTCCCTCGATCGAAGCCGTCGATCAGGATGCGCCCCGAGTCCGGCTCGCGCACGCCCGCGAGCAGCGAAACTAGTGTCGATTTCCCGCCGCCCGAAGGACCTTCGAGCACCAGCCGGTCGCCCGGCGCTATTGCGAGACTCGCCCCGCGCAGCACGGGTTCGGCGCGATCGCTGTAGCGGAAGGACACGCTGCTCGCATCCACGACCAGCGGCGATGGTGGCATGTCGCGCTCTTCAAGTGACCCCGGCAACTCCTGCCTGGCCGCCGCGCGAAACAGCACCGCGGTTCGCTCCCACGCCACAGCCGCTCCCGCCAATTGCCACGCGCCCGCTGCCAATCGTCGCCAAGCCCGATACGCGAGCAGAATGCCGCCCACCGCAACCGCGATCCCCGCGGGCGTCGCGCTGCCGCGCACGACTGCCGGCGCTAAACCGAGCAGCCCCACAACCAACCATCCGCGCGGCACCCACGCGGCCAGCCGTGCGGTGGACGCATCCAGCGCGCGCGAACTTTTCAAATATTGTTCCAGCGCCTCGTCTTCGCCTTCGTGCCAGCGATCGGAAGGGAGCTGCGCCAGCCGCGTACGATAGCCAGCCATGCTTTCCACCAGATCGTGCGTCATGCGCAGGCGCACATCGGTCCATTTGCGATTGCGTTGGAAGTAGCTCCACGCCATCGCGGCGGCGATCGCCAGCCAAACAACCAGCAGCGCCGACTGCAACCCACCTCCCGCGCCCAGCGCCAGCACGACGATCGCCGCGACGATTTCGATCAGCGCCACCAGCGCCAGAAAGCCTCCGCTCAGCGCCAGCGCTTCCACCGCTTCCGATTCGAGGACGCGTCCCAGAAGCTGCCCCGCACCCTGGTGACGCAAGCTGTCGGGCTCCAATCTCAGCGCGCCCACGAACAGTCTCTCCTTCAGCAGCGCTCCCGCGCCGATTGCCACCCACCCCTGCAAGCGGGTGATGAGCACCCGTAGCGGCACCAGCGTCAGCAACAGCAGCGCCCAGGGAATCAGCCATGCGCGGTCCGTGCTGCCCGCGAGCGCATGCGTTCCAACTACATACCAGGCGACGATCCACAGGGCGTATTGAACGGCGTGCGCTCCCGCGAGCGCAGCCAACCGGCCGGGAACACGCGCTTGGCGCAATTGGACCCAGAAGCTCGCGCCCGGCGGCAGACGCAGCAGCCAGATGCCGCGGATGCGACGCATGCCGAGCCGCTCGCGCAGAATACCGGCTTCGGCGCGCGCTCGTCTCGCCGGAGGGATTTGCGCCTGCTCCAGCGTCTTTCGGATCTCCTGCAACACGGGCACTTCGAATTCCGCGCACAGCGCCGAGCGCACCGCGCCCGCATCCAACCGCTGCCTCCCCGAAGGCGTGAGCAACGAGCCGTCGCGAGCGATGGCTAGAAAACCGTTCGCCGGCGCAACATAGATGAGTGCGGGACCCATCCGCGCCAAATCGCGTGCGAACGTTGCATACGTGCTCTCCGCGGGCTGCGCTTCGAAGCCCATCGCGAGTGCGGCGGACTCGAGCCAACGCCCGAGGGAGTCAAGATCCGCGTTCGGCGGAGGCGTCGACACGAGTGTCGACGCAGCACGCATGAGTGTGTGCGCCACATCACCGAGGCGCGACGCAGGCCAGAGCCAGGATTCAGAGAAGTCGGCCATTTTCGAGACGCAGATGGCGCCACTCGGGTCCCTTCCAAAACTCTTCGCGCACGGCGCGCTCGGCTTCGAGCATGGCGTGGAAGCGCGACGCGGGATCGCGCTTGAGTTCGCGCGGATCGCCGTCTTCGACAAGGCGCCCGTCTTCGAGCACCAGTACACGGTCGAACGCCAGCGCCTCGGCGATGTCGTGCGAAATTGCAAGCAGCGTCGCCCCACGCCAGGTCTCGCGCGCCCGCGCCATCAATTTGTAGCGCTGCTCGAAATCCAGCCCGCGAAACGGCTCATCGAGAATCGCCAGGCGCACCCCCGGCCGCAGCAGCGCGCGGGCCAACCGAACGCGTTGTCCCTCGCCGCCCGAAACCAATCCGCCGCCTTCGCCGAGTGGTGTTTCAAGACCGTCCGGAAGGCTCTCGATGACTCGCTTCAACTCCGCGGCCTCGATTGCGCTTTCGATAAGCATGCTGGGGCTATCGGGTAAACCGTAGCGCAGATTTTGTGCCATCGGCCGATTCCAAAGCTGCACGGACGGGTCTACCCATGCGGTGTGCGCACGCAGTTCGTCCAGACGGGAATCGTCCAGTTCCACGCCATCCACTAATACGCGCCCCGCCGCCGCGTGATGCCACCCGAGCAGCAGACCCGCCAGGCTCGACTTGCCCGCGCCCGAGGCGCCTACGATCGCGACGTGCGATCCCGCCGGAATCGCAAGCTCGATCTCGCGCAGGATCAGATGCCCCGCCGCCACCACGCTGACACTCTGCAGTGCAATCTCCACGCCGGCGCCGCGATCGACGGATTTTGCCCCGGTGCCCGGCGCACGTTGCTCGAGCGCGCCGAGCGGCTCCAACAATCGCAGCGTAATGTTGCGATACGAAGGATACTGCCACGCGATGATCGCGACTTCCTGGCCGAGCGCCGGCAGATTCAACGCCCAGTACACCAGCAACAGCGTCGCCCCGGCATCGCCCGCGCGCGTCAAGTGAGACGCGAGTAACCAAATTGCCAAACCGAAACCTAAGACAAACTGCAACGCTTCGAGCGAAAGCACCGCGCGCTGCAAATTCCATCCCGCCCGCGCCCATTCGCTCAGCAGCGATTCGTGCTCGCGCCGCACCGCCGGCTGCCCACCATGCGTGTGAATGGCGATCAGTCCGAGCAG
>JASIGB010000558.1:0-5108 GCA_030045355.1 Bryobacteraceae bacterium | reverse complement strand
ACGGCAAGTTCCACGCAGCCTTGGCGCAATTGGCGGCCGATGCGGCGAACGTCTCGTTCAGCGAAGCGATCCTGCGCGGTATCTTAGCCGGATGGCTGATCGCGATGGTGGTGTGGATGCTGGCGGCGACCGATTCCGGCCGGATCGCGATCATCGTGATCCTCACGTATATCGTGGGACTGGCCAAGCTTACGCACGTGGTGGCGGGTTCGGTGGAAGTGCTGTTCCTGGTGATGACCGGCGCGAAATCCTGGTTCGCTTTCGCGGGCGAATACTTGCTTCCGGCGCTGATCGGCAACGTACTGGGCGGCGTCGCGCTGGTCTCGGCGGTGAACCACGCGCAGGTGATCGCGGGAGCGCCGCCCGGCAAACGAGGGTAGACCGCTGGCTTACGCGCGGCTCGGATGGCGTCGCTCAGAAAAGCAGGTGCAGTGAAAACTGCAGGAAGCGCGAGCTGCCGAGAGTGTGCTGGATGTATCCGACACTGCCCGCCGGCGGATAGGTCGGCGGACCGACGTAATTGGGGAAGAAAATCGCCTGGTTGTTCGGGGCGTCGAAATCGGGTTGGTTGAAGACGTTGAAGGCGTCGAAGTTGAAGCGCAGACGGAGGCGTTCGGTGAGCGCGAATTGCTTGCCGAGCGACATGTCGAAGCGCGTCTCAAAAGGAGCGCGGAACAGGTTGCGGCCCGTCGAGCCGAACAGCGATTCGTAGTAATCGCAGCCGGTAGCGTCGCAGGGAGGGACGCCGTAGGTTCCGGGCGCGACGAATTGCGGTCCGAAATCGGCGGCGTTCAAAACCGGCTTGCCGGCGTTGACGCCGGTGGTGCCCTGCAGTGTCGCCTGCGCCGCGGTCACGCCGGGCAATAGCGGCACGATGGGGTTGGCCACTTCGATATCGGTCCCGAAATAGAGGCTTCCCACCGAACCGGAATAGTCGTAGACGCTATACGGCTCGCCACTTTGCGCCACGGTTTGCCCGCCGATGATCCAATGGTTGAGCAGCGCGCCCAGCGCTTTGCCCTTGGCCACGTCGGGAGTGGTGTAGCTGTAATTGATCAGGAACACGTTGGGACGGTCGAAATCCGAAGACGCGTAGCTCGACTGGGGATTGATCGGATTGTTGCCAGTGAAAAAGAGGCCCAAAGCGCTTTGCTCGTCGAGAGCGTGCGAGCGCGTATAGGACGCCGTAAATTGCAGCCCGTGGGAGAAGCGCTTGCGGGCCTGAAGTGTGAGCGCGTTGTAATTGGAAATGCCCTCGGCTTCATACAGCACGGAATTCATGTCGTAGCCCACGTACGGCACACGGATGGGTGCGTTGCCGGAGTATTCGGCGGTGGAAATGGGCTCCAGATCGAGATTGTAATTCGGGCTGGTGCCACCGTAGGAATAAATCTGCCCGTGCACCGGATTTTGCGGAGTGGCGAGCAGCGGCTCATTGAAAGGGATGGGCAGGATTTCGTGCTGGCCGTGGTTGCCGATATAGCCGACGCTGAACAGCCAGTTGTCAGCGGCCTGGTATTGCAGGTCGAAGGTCCAGTTTTCGGTGTAGGGCAGCCTGTTCCACATGTCATAGCCGCCGAACAGGAAAGGCCCGAAGAGGTTGCCGGCCGGATAATTGCCCGAGATGGTTTGGGCAATGTTGGGCAAAATCGCTTGAAATGCCGCCGCGCTGCCCGTCGGCGGCGGAGGCGCCGTGGTGCCGAAGGGATCAGCCAGCGTGGCGCCCTTGGCGGCGAAAATCGGATCCACAAACGGGGGCGCCAGCGTCACTCCGAACGGCCCGTTGAAGCCGGCGCCGGCGGGTGGGGAAAACTCGCTGAAGAATTCGCCCCGGTCATAGTAAATACCGAAGCCGCTGCGCACGGTGAGTTTCGAAGTGGGCGACCAAGCGATGCCCACGCGCGGCGCCAGCCCACACTGGCAGTGCTTCATGAGGGTATCGCCGGCGCCTGGTGTTCCGTAAGTCGGGTTATTGCTGGCAATTTCGAGGCCTGAATTCACGATGGTATCGGTGGCTGCATTGTATGAATACAGGTTGGGATTAAACGCCGTCAGCCGCCCATATTCTTCCGATAGAGCGCCATCCATGTCCCACCGCAGGCCGAGCGTGACCGTGAGGTTGCTGAGCACCTTGTAATTGTCGTTGACGAAGAGGCCTACCGTGTCCGCGCGATAATAGCGCGAGGCGTTACCGGAAAAGGCCTCCGTTTCATCGCCGGTCCGGAGGTTGCCCTCGACGAAATCCTCAAAGGTTTCGAAGTTCAGCACATCGCTGTTGGTATTGTTGTTCAGAATGTCAAGCTGGGTATGATCCCAGGAGACGCCGAAGGCCAGGGTGTGGCGGCCTTTGACCCAGTTCAACGTGCTTCCGTACTCCCACTGGTTTTGAATCATCCCCTCGTTGCCGAAACTGACGCTGGGGCCGAATTCGAGCTCGCTGCCGATGGTCGGGTCGGCCACGCCGATCTCAAACTGCGGGAATTGAGTGGACCCGAGCAAATTGATCCCGAAGTCGCTCGGGCTGAATGCCTGGCTGGTGGAGGAATAGGCGCGCATGCGCGTAAATCCGGCGCGCTGGGTCCAAGTCACCGTCGGGGAAAGCAGCACGGTGTTGTTGAGCGCGATAGACTGCGCGCCCGCATTCAGGGTTTGGGGAAAGCCGAGCAACGCTCCGACGGCGCCGTAAGGCGTCGAGGTGGGATTTTCCTGAACGTAATAATTGATATTCAAGCGATCCCGGTCGCTGACTTCATAGTCGATGTTCGCGATTCCCGCGTTTACGGTGGATTCGGCGTTCGCGCCCTGGAGCACCGCGTCGTAGCCCAGCGCCGTCGCAAGGCCGGGATTGGTGATCTGCGCGCTGGGAATGAGGTATTGACCGTTAGGGAGCTTAGCATTCAGCAACGCCGCCGCTTGCGGGCTGATTTGGCTGGCCACGAGCGTGGTTCCATACGCGCCCTGGATCATGTTGATGATGCCTTGCGCGCTGCGGTCGTCGGTGAGCGTCAGCGGTACCGTGGCGGTGGAGAGACCGTCGGTGGCATCCGCCACGCGAATTCCCTGATACGACAAGAAGTAAAACAACTTGTTCTTCTTGATCGGGCCGCCCACATCCGCGCCGAACTGATTGCGATTCATGAAGGGAACCTTCTGGGTGATGATCGGGGAAGCGTTGTAGAAAAACGGCGCGGCGTTGAAAACGCTGTTCTGGAATTTTTCGTAGACTTCGCCGTGGATGTCGTTGGTGCCGGACTTGGTGAGCACGCTGATGTGCGCGCCGCTGTTGGCGCCTTGGCTCGCGTCATACATCGACGAATTGACGGCGATCTCCTGAATGGCCTCCGGAGGCGGGGTGGGCAGCGCCTGGCCGATCGCGGCATAGACCGAAGTGTCGGTCTGGATTTCCCCACCCAGGCCGAAGCGCTCGCCGATGTTGTAGTCGAAGCGATTTTCGCCCACTCCGCTGCTGGTGTTGCCGCTGAACAAATTGTTGCTGCTAATGCCGTTGAGAGAAAAGCTGTTGCTGGTGTCGCGCTGGCCGTTAGCGAAGATGGCTTGATTGCCTAGCCCGGCGTTAGTGCCGGCGCCTTGCAGAAAATCGGCGTGCACGCCGGGACTCATGATCGCCAGTTGCGTGAAGCTTCCGGTGCCGAGCGGCGTGTTCTCGATCGTGGCGGTGTCCACCACGTATCCGGTGGTCGCATCGGTTTGGTTCATGAGCGGCGTGCCGACAACGTCGACCTTGGTCGCCACCGATCCCACTTTGAGGCTGCCGTCGACGGTAGTGGTGCGGTCGCCATTCACCACGATTTGAGTATGCTGCTCCTGCTCAAAACCTTCCTTGGAAAACGTTACTTCATAGTTACCGGCCTGCAGGTTCGGAATGGTGTAAGAGCCACTGCCGCTGGAATGCGCTGTCGTACTCAGGTTGGTCGCGGTGTTGCGAGCCGTAACCGTTACATCCGGCATGGCCGCACCGGTGGCGTCGGTCACGGTTCCGGTGATCGCGCCGAAGATCTGCTGCGCGCAAAGCGGACCTTGCGGGGCGAGAACTAGCGCGAGAACGGAGACCGCGATCAACGCCGGACGTAAAAGACGAATTTGTGGACGGTTATCCTGAATCACTGCTTCCTCCTCAAAAGAAAAAGCGCGCCGCCAGTCAGCGCCAACTTCGTTCAGGATCCCCGTACAACTTTACTCTTACTTTCGACCTCGGCCGCACAGACAAGGGGCGCCAGTGTAAGACACCTGAAAACGCGTAACGCTTCTTGATACCACGTCCGTATTTCAGTTCGATGAAATCCGGACGCAACGCTGCGACGCAGTTGATATAAAGAATAGCCCATTCGATGGTTCGAGGGAACTAATTTGAGCGCAGTGATCATTTTCAAGGTGACGCCCGTGGCCGTCAGTCCGCCGCCGGCAGTATAAAGTAAGAAGATTGACCAAACCCCTGATCCTCACGGCGATTCTCTCGCTCCCCGCGATTGCACCCGGCCAAACTTTATCTGGCGAGGCGCTCATCAGAGCTTTGCAGCACGGCGGGTACGTGATCGTCATGCGTCATGCGAGTGCGCCGGGCGAGGCGCCCACGCCCGAAACGGCTGATCCGGAGAACGTGAATCGCGAGCGCCAGTTGGACCAAAGCGGACGCGCCAACGCTGTCGCCATGGGCCACGCTCTCCGCAGGCTGAAAATTCCGATTGGCGAAGTTTACTTGAGTCCGACCTATCGAGCGCGTGAGACCGCGCGATTGGCCGAGTTGCCGAACCCGAGCATCGTCCCCGAGCTGGGAGACGGCGGGCGCAGTATGCAGAGGATCACCGAGGAGCAGGCCGAGTGGCTGCGGATGAAGGCCGCACAGCTCCCTCCAGGCGTCGACACCGTCATCGTCACGCAGTTCCCGAATATTTCTCGCGCCTTCCCACAGTGGTCAACCGGCTTGGCCGATGGGGAGGCGCTGGTTGTCGCCCCAGACGGCAAAGGCGGAACGGCGCTCGCGGGGCGCATCAAGATTGAGGACTGGCCGCGGTTCCGGCCCTGATCGAACGAGCTACGCGTCGCCGCCCGCTCCGCTCTCCTTCGCCATCGTCCTCAGCTTCATGCGG
>JASIGB010000557.1:0-5581 GCA_030045355.1 Bryobacteraceae bacterium | reverse complement strand
CGGGAATCTTATGAGCAGCATCATGGCCGCAAGGCAAACGGACAATTCTCGGTGGCGTCCAATCCTGAATTCCTGCGCGAAGGCACGGCGCTGCACGACAGCCTGTACGCCGACCGGGTGGTGATCGGCTCCGATAACGACCGGGCTCTGGAAGTGCTCTACTCGCTCTACCGTCCAATTCTCGACCAGACTTTCGCGCCTCCGCCCTACCTTCCGCGTCCGGAGGACTTGGGCGCCGTCCCCCTCATCGCCACCGATCTGGCTTCGGCCGAGTTGATCAAGTACGCCGCTAACGCGTTTTTGGCCGCCAAGATCTCGTACATCAATGAAATCGGCCAACTGGCCGAAAAAGTGGGCGCCGACATCACGCAGGTGGCCAAGGGCATTGGCCTGGACGCGCGCATCGGCACGCGCTTCCTGCAAGCCGGCATCGGATGGGGCGGTTCCTGCTTCGGCAAGGATACCTCGGCACTGGTGGCGACGGCGCGGGAATACAACATCAACATGCCGATCGTGGAAGCGGCGCGCGCAGTCAACAAGCGGCAGCGGGAGCGCGTGGTCGAAAAGCTGTTGGGCGAATTGAAAATCCTCAAAGGGCGTACGATCGGCCTGCTGGGTCTGGCGTTCAAGCCCAACACCGACGATCTGCGCGAAGCGCCGGCCATCGATATCGCGCGCAAGCTGGTGGAACGCGGCTGCAAGGTGAAGGTGCACGACCCGGTGGCGCTGAACCGCTTCGAGTTGGAATATCCGGACCTGGGCGTGATCTCCTGCTCCTCGGCCGAAGCCGTGGCCGACGATGTCGACGCGCTGGTGCTGGTGACCGAATGGCAGGATTACCGCGAACTGAATTGGAACGACCTGGCTGGCCGGATGCGCACGCCGCTGGTGCTAGACGGGCGCAATGCTTTGGATCGGGCCGCGCTGGAGCGCATGGGTTTCCGCTACCTGACGGTCACCTAAAAGCACGCGTCAGCAGGCGCACTCAAGCAATCAACACTTCCGGCACGTCCGGTTCTTCGTGGCGCGCCAGGCGTGACGGACAACCCAGCAGAAAGCCCTGCACTTCATCGCAGCCGAGATCGCGCAGAATCTCCAACTGTTCCTGTGTTTCGACTCCTTCCACAATCACGCGTATGCCGATGCTGTGCGCGAGCGAAATCATGCCGTGGATCAGCCGCACCGCGGCATCGTTCTCGCCAATGAGGGCGACAAAGCACCGGTCGATTTTCAGGATGTCGATGGGCAGCTTGGGAAGATAACCCAGCGAAGAGTAGCCGGTGCCGAAGTCGTCCACCGAAATGCGTACGCCGTGCTGGCGCAGCAGCGCCATTTTTTCAATCGCGCTGTCGACGTCGCGCATGACAATGGATTCGGTAAGCTCCAAGTCCAGCAGATTTCCGGTGAGGCCGGTGTTCCGCAACACAGTGAGGACCGTATCGACGAAGTCCGGACGGGTAAACTGCAAGGAAGAAACGTTCACCGCGACGCGCACCCCAGGATTGCCATGGTCCTGCCACCAGCGGCATTGGCGGCACGCGTCGCGCAATACCCACTCGCCCAGGGGAATGATGAGGCCGGTTTCCTCGGCCAGCGGAATGAACTCGCTGGGAGGCAGAAGACCGCGCTTGGGATGCGGCCAGCGGGACAACGCTTCGAAGGCCGTCAGCCAGCCTTCGGCGGCACTATACACGGGCTGATAATACAGGCGCAGCTGCCCACGATCGATCGCATGACGGAGGTCCGTCTCCAGTTCCAACCGCGATTGCAAAGCGGCGCCGAGCGCCGGCCGGTAAAAACGAATGCGGTCCTTGCCCGATTGCTTAGCTTCGTACATGGCGGCGTCGGCGTTGCGGCGGAGCGCGCTGGCGTCGCTTCCATCCCGCGGATACAGGCTGATTCCGATGCTGGCCGTGACGATCAGTTCATGCTGGGATACAAAAAACGATTCGCGCAGCGCGGCCTGTAAACGCTCGGCGATGGCCTGCGCCACGCGTTCTTCGCTCACATTGTTCACCACCAGCATGAATTCGTCCCCGCCCGTGCGGCCCAACAGGTCGCCCCGGCGGACGCACGCGGCGAGCCGCTGGCCCACCTGTTGGAGAAGAACGTCACCGGCCTCATGCCCCAGGGTATCGTTGACGAACTTGAAGCCGTCTAAATCCACAAAGATCACCGCGGTTCCCTCGCCGCTCGCGCCGTTGGCCATGCTTTCGGCCAGGCGGTCGGCCAGCAGCAGACGATTGGGCAAGCCGGTCAGGTGGTCGTGCAGAGCCCGGTACGCCATCTCTTGCTCGGCCTCTTTGCGCTCGCTGATATCGCGCGCGATGATGGCCGATCCGCTGAGCTGGCCGCCGGATTTGCGGATGGGGGACACGGTCAACAGTACGGGCACTTCGCTCGCATCCTTGCGCCCCAGCGAAGCCTCATCCAGACGCGCCGATTCGCCGCGCTCGATGGGTACAAGAATCTCGCGCGCCGCCGCTGGAGAGGAAAACAGAGCAGCGACCGAGAGGCTCCGTGCTTCAGAAGCGGTAAACCCCAAGAGCTTCTCCGCGCCGCGATTCCAGGTGGTGATGTTCCCGTTGAGGTCCGTGGCAAAGATCGCGCTTTCCGAGCATTCGACGATGGCCGCCAATTGCGAGATGGCTTCCTCGGCCAGTTTCGATTCGGTGATGTCGGTGGCCAGGCCAACCCACTTGTACGGTTCCCCGACCCCATTGCGAACCGCCTGCCCGCGGTTGGAATAATGGAAGATCTTTCCGTTTTTGCCTACGACCCGGAACTCGCCGCTATAGCGCTCCCCGCTTTGGACGTGGCGCGTGAATTCCGGTCGCAGCCGGGCCAGATCCTCGGGATGGACTCTGGTTTCCCACTCTTGGTAAGTCCGGGGACAGGGCCAGTCTCCTAGGCGCTGGTTGTCAATGCCGAAGACGCCGACTTCCCCGGTGCGCAGATCCCACTCGTAGATCACGTCACTCGCGTTTTCCGCCGCGATGCGGAAGCGTTCTTCGGAACCCCGCAGCGCGTCTTCGGTTTGCTTGCGCTCGGTGATGTCTTCCACGAAAGCGATGACTTGCGGCTCACCGGACCTTTCGGCCGGCACTGTGATACTGGTGCGCGCCCACGCCACCGTTCCGTCCTTGCGCAGCATGTGCCGTTCGTTAACAAAACTGGCGATCTCCCCGGCGATGATTTTCTCGTAAATCCGCCGTCGCGTCTCGCGGTCCTCGGGGTGCAGGGTCTCGGTGAAGTGCATGCGGCACAGCTCTTCCGCGCTATAGCCGGTGATTTTGCATAGCGCCTGGTTAGCATAAACGAACATCCCCTCGCGATCGATAATTGCCATTCCGATTGCCGCGTGGGCAAACACCGAGCGAAAGCGGCGCTCACACTCCGGCAGTCCCGTTTCGTCAGTTACCCCTGCCTCACGCGAAAGATCCACGCGGTACTTATCGGCCGCGAGTTCTAATGCTTGAGCTCCTATTTTTGGAGCGAGGTCCAGACCATTCGCCCCTTGAGGTATACGGCCTCGGCCGAGGGCACGCCGAAGAAATAGGCGATCTCGCGGAAATCGCCGGCGTCGTGAATCGCGAAATCGGCCCACTTGCCCACTTCGAGCGACCCGATCTCTGCCCCCCGCCCCAGGCTGTACGCGGCATTGATGGTCGCCGCGGTGATGGCTTCGGCCGGCGTCATTTTCATCTGCGTACACGCGAGCGACAGGATCATCGGCATCGAAGCCGTGGGCGAAGAACCAGGATTGAAATCGGTGGCGAGAACCACGGCGAGCCCGGCTTCGATCATCTCGCGCGCCGCGGGATAGCGGCTTGAACCCAGCGCGTAAACCGATCCAGGAAGCAGGACCGGCTGGACGCCCGCCGCCGCGAGCGCACGTATGCCGCGCAGGCTCGCGTATTCCAAATGATCGGCCGTGGCCGCGCCGAGTTCGGCCGCTAGCGCCGCGCCGCCTGAGTCCGAGAACTGATCGGCGTGGATGCGCAGCCCCAGGCCCAGCGCTCGGGCCGCGGACAGAATCCGGCGGCTGTCTTCGATGGAAAAAATTCCGGGCTCGCAAAAGACGTCGCAAAAGCTGGCGATTGGCTTGTGGCTATTGGCAACTGCCGGCAGCATCTCGTAGATCACGAGATCGGTGTAGGCGGAGGGGCGAAAGTGATATTCTTCCGGGACTTCGTGGGCGCCCAGGAACGTCGGAACCGTCCAAAGGCCTTCGATGCGTCCGATGGCGCGCAAAATCTTCAGCTCGTCTTCGAGCGTGAGCCCGTAGCCCGATTTGGCTTCGATGGTCGTCGTCCCGCCGGCATGGAACCAGCGTACGTAGCGGCGCGCGGCATCGAGCAGCTGGTCTTCGCTCGCGGCGCGCGTGGCGCGCACGGTGGACCGGATGCCGCCGCCCGAGGCCGCGATCTCGGCGTAACTCGCGCCTTCGATGCGCCGCTCGAATTCGTCGGCGCGATTACCGGCAAAAACCGCGTGCGTGTGCGCGTCGACGAAACCAGGCAGCACAACGCGGCTTCCTGCATCGATGACGGCGTCATCTTCTTTAGCTAGCGGCTCGATTTCGCTTCGCGCACCCACTTGCACAATGCGGCCGCTTTCGACGAGCATCGCACCGTCCGGCGTGATTCCGAGGTCGCGCATCGCGGCGCCGGTGCGTGGCGAAGCCGGACCAGCCAGCGTCACCAGTTGCGAGCAATTCGTGACAACTGTTTTCAAGGCGCGGTTCTCAAGAAGCGGATTCCATCGGGATGCGAATCCCCTTCTGGTGCGCCATCTCGATCGCCTCGGGATAACCGGCGTCGGCATGCCGGATCACGCCCGTCCCGGGATCCGTGGTCAGCACGCGTTCCAGCCGCCGGTCACAGGCTTCGGTGCCGTCAGCCACCACCACCATGCCTGCGTGCTGCGCGTAGCCGATGCCCACCCCGCCGCCATTGTGAATCGACACCCACGATGCTCCCGCCGCGGTGTTGAGCAGCGCGTTGAGCAGCGGCCAATCGGCGATAGCGTCCGATCCGTCGCGCATGGCCTCGGTCTCACGATAGGGCGACGCCACCGAACCGGCATCCAGATGATCGCGCCCGATCACGATGGGCGCTTCAATCTTGCCGCGCCGGATGTAATCGTTCATCGCGAGGCCGAATTCGGCGCGCTCGCCATAGCCGAGCCAGCAGATGCGCGCCGGCAGCCCTTGAAATTGAATGCGGTCGCGCGCGATCTTCAGCCAGCGCTGCAGCGTGGCATTCTCCGGAAACATTTCGAGCGCCAATTGATCTGTCGTGTGGATGTCGGCCGGCGATCCGGAAAGCGCCGCCCAGCGGAAAGGCCCGCGGCCTTCGCAGAACATCGGCCGGATATATTCGGGCACGAAGCCGGGGATGTCGAACGCGTTCGCCACACCGGCTTGCTTGGCCTGCGCGCGGATGTTGTTGCCGTAATCGAACGTAACCGCGCCCATTTGTTTCAGCGCGAGCATGCCTTGGACGTGCCGTCCCATGGCCGCGATGGCTCGCTGCATGTATTCGTCGGGATTGGAAACCCGCAGCGCGAGCGCTTCGGC
>JASIGB010000556.1:0-4161 GCA_030045355.1 Bryobacteraceae bacterium | reverse complement strand
ATTGGCTCGGGTTTGCGCTTTAGCTGCGACTCCGGCGAGGGCCGCGGTCGCGAGCGTTGAGCCGATTCCAATCATGCCCCTTCGCGAGAAACCACGATTGGGACTCGGGTCTGGACTTTCCTTACTCATCTTGCCTCCTCGTAGCGAGGGTCGTTTGCTTACCGAACCTCTGCCGCGGACCATATGCAGTCGAGCGGCCAACAGAAAGAGCTTGGATGGGCCAGGCACTTCACGGGGCGAAGACAACACAGCAAGCACAGCTAATAACTGGTCGTGAGAGCATCTCTTCATCGCCCAGGGCGCCTCCTGGTTCGGCCATATATCGCGTTATGTCGCGCATCGGTCGAGACGGCAAGGCGCCATCAGTGTCTTCGATACGACTCTCTGGGGATGTCCACCATGGCCATCCGATCTGCGTTCGGATCACGGCAGCACCGTTGCATTGAGCATCGCAGTCTGCTCGAAGCTGCCTATGACGATGGACGCTGAATCAAGTCATTACGACGAAAAAGGCACCTGCCGTGTGACCATCGGCGGTCGGTGGAAGTCGTCCGTTGGACAGGCACGTTGGCAGCATGCGTGCCAGGCTTGCGAAACCAAGGAGGTGTATGAATATTAGTGAATCGAGTCATCTTTCTGGTCCGCTCGTTACCGCACTGCGAAAGCCGAGTGCGCTCGGGCGGCTCACGGCAATCGGTGTAGTGCTTGCGGTGATTTTGGGTACGTTTCTGTATACCGGGGGCTTGTTCACCCCACGCGCGCTTACGCCGGCGGCGATGATCAACACGTTTGAACATTTGAACGGAGTGCATCCTGGATTTCGTCGCAATCACGCCAAGGGGGTCTGCGTCACTGGTTACTTCGACAGCAACGGCCAGGGACAATCCCTATCCAAGGCTCTCGTTTTTCAACCCGGCCGCGTGCCCATCTTAGGGCGCTTTGCGCTGGCGGGCGGACAGCCGTATGCGGCCGACACGCCACAAACGATTCGGAGTCTGGCGATCTTGTTTAAGCAGTCGAACGGGGAGGAGTGGCGCACCGCGATGGTCAACATCCCTGTTTTCGTCGTGAACACGCCGCAAGAGTTTGCCGAGTTCCTGGTGGCTTCCTCGCCGGATCCTGCCACGGGGAAAAACGTCCCGGGCGCAATGAGCGCCTTTCTGGCGAAGCACCCGGAGACCGGCGCCGCGCTGAAGGTAATCGGAAGTCATCCGTTCTCGTCCGGATTTGGGGATAGCCCGTTCTACGCGCTGAACGCATTCCGCTTCATCAACGCCAAAGGCGAATCCACTCCGGTGCGCTGGTGGGTGGCGCCGGATCAAACCTTGCAAACAGCGACCTCAGCGGACAAAAACTATTTATTCGATGCGCTGATCGCGCAGGTTCATGCCAAAGCCCTGCATTGGCGCTTGATCCTCACCGTGGGCCAGCCCGGCGATCCGACCGCGGAGGCGGCGACCCAATGGCCTCCGGACAGAAAACAGGTGGAGGCGGGGACGTTGACGATTAACACCATTGAGAGCGAAGACACGAGTCCGATACGGGATATTAATTTCGATCCGCTGGTGCTCCCGAACGGGATCTCGCCCTCGGACGACCCCCTGCTGAGCGCGCGTTCGGCCGCATATTCGCAATCCTTCACACGCCGTGAAGGGGAGCGCAAAGTTCCCAGCGCTGTTTCGACTGCGGAGGTTGAAAAATAGCAATGTCCATGACGAAAAGTCCCACTCAATTTGCGCTCCTATCGCGCATCCTTCACTGGCTGATGGCCGCCTTACTGATTGCTATGCTGTTCATTGGTGTGGGCATGGTGTCCTCGCTGGGCGATTACCACAGGCTTCTTACGCTCCATCGGCCGCTCGGCATCCTGATCCTGATCCTGGCGTTCATCCGGTTAGTTACTCGCTGGTCGAGCCGCCTGCCGGAGTTTCCGTCCACTATGCTGCAATCGGAAAGATTGGTGGCAAAGATGTCGGAACGGTTGCTCTACACGTTGTTTATCGCGCTGCCGCTGGTGGGTTGGGCCATGCTGTCAGCCGGCCACTACCCGATTGTGATGTTTGGCGCGGTGCACCTGCCGCCGATTCTTCCAGCGCGGCCGGAACTCTACGCCACGTTGCGCGAAACTCACACGATACTCGCTTACTTGCTGTTCCTTACGTTTCTGTCGCATCTCGGTGCGGTGCTGTTCCACACGCTAGTTTTGCGCGACGGACTCTTGAACCGTATGGTTCCGTGGTCCGTCCGCCCAGCGCAGGGCGAAAGTCAAAACTGACCCTAAGCCGCAAACGACTCGCCGGCAAGATCCACTGACAACAAAGGAGTCTTATGACCCAACCAACGACAGACAAAATTTTCAATGCAGGCGCCGGTTCGCCGTCCTTGGACCGGCCTCCTCTGCCTCCATTCACTCGCGAAACCGCCATAAAGAAAGTCCGGCTGGCCGAGGATGCATGGAACACCCGCGATCCTGAGAAGGTCGCTCTGGGTTATTCGATGGATTCGCGGTGGCGAAATCGAGCAGAGTTTATCACCGGACGCGCGGCCATCATCGAATTCCTCAAGCGCAAATGGGTAAAGGAGCTGGAATATCGGCTCATTAAGGAGTTGTGGGCCTTCACAGGGAACCGCATTGCCGTCCGTTTTGCTTACGAGTGGCACGACGATTCCGGCAATTGGTTTCGATCGTACGGCAACGAAAATTGGGAGTATGACGAGCACGGACTGAACCGAATACGGCATGCTTGCATCAACGACCTCCCGATTGCCGAGCATGAACGCAAGTACCGATGGCCGTTGGGGCGCCGGCCCGACGATCATCCCAGCTTGAGTGATCTCGGGCTCTAAAGGGCATAGACGCGTGCAAAGGAGTGGCCATGTTCCGCTTTCCGCTAACCAAGCCGACCAAAACTTCTCGGGAACCGTATAGCTTACAGTCGCTGGCGAAGGCTTCGCGGCTGCGCGGCGCCAATGTCACCCGGAGCATTTGTCCTTACTGCGCCGTCGGTTGCGGCCAGCTCATTTACAGTAAGGGCGGCGAGCTGATCGACATTGAGGGCGATCCGGATAGTCCCATCAGCGGCGGCCATTTATGCCCGAAGGGGGCCAATGCCTATCAGCTAGCCGTCAATTCGCACCGCGTCAAACATGTTCTTTATCGCGCTCCCTATTCCGATCACTGGGAAACGAAGACGCTGGATTGGGCGCTGGACCAGATTGCACGGCGGGTCAAGGCGACCCGGGACGCCGATTTCACCGCGCGCGACGAGCAAGGCCGCTTGCTCAACTCTGTGCGCAGCATCGGCACCCTCGGCGGGGCAACCATTGACAACGAGGAGAACTACCTCATCAAGAAGCTGTTCGGCGGCGGGTTAGGGGTGGTTTCGATCGAGAATCAGGCCCGTATATGACACAGCGCCTCGGTGCCCGGTCTGGGCGCCTCCTTCGGCCGCGGAGCGGCCACTAATTATCAGCAGGACATGGCCAACAGTGATTGCATCCTGTTTATGGGATCGAACATGGCGGAGGCGCAACCCGTCGGCTTCCGATGGCCGATGAAGGCCAAGGAGAAAGGCGCGACGCTGATCCATGTCGATCCGCGCTTCACACGCATGTCTGCGGTGTGTGACGTTTACGTCGGCATCCGCTCGGGAAGCGATATTGCCTTCCTGGGCGGCCTGGTCAATTATGTCTTGACCAATGACCGGTGGTTTCATGAATACGTCCGGGCCTACACCAATGCTTCGACGATCATCGAGGAAGGGTTCCGCGACACCGAAGATCTGGCCGGGCTGTTTAGCGGTTTCGATCAGGACGGCAAGCCCTATGATGCCAGGAAGGGCCATTGGGGCTATGAGGAACTCCGGAACGGCCATGCGCAGGGTCAGGACGGTCAGGCGAGATCCACGAAAGAGCCGCGCGGACGTTTCGGCCACTGCATGGATGGCAGCGGCGAACCGTACACTTCGCCCTATGCCCATGTGACGGACGCTCATCACGACCCCACCTTGCAGCATCCTCGCTGCGTGATGCAGATTCTGCGCCGGCATTTCGCGCGCTACACACCCGAAGTCGTCTCCGAGGTGTGCGGCTGCGCGCGGCAAGAATTTGAGCGCGTGGCGGAACTGCTCTGCGCCAACTCCGGACGCGAGCGGACCACTT
>JASIGB010000555.1:0-4728 GCA_030045355.1 Bryobacteraceae bacterium | reverse complement strand
TGATAGCTGCCATCTGCCACGGCCCTTGGGTGCTGTGCTCAGCCGGCATCTTGGTGGGCCGAAGAGCAACATGCTTCTTTGCGATCAAAGACGATCTGGTTAACGCCGGAGCCCACTACGAGGATGCGGAGGTGGTCGTCGACCGGAATATAGTGACCTCGCGCAAGCTCGAAGATCTTCCCGCATTCTGCCGGGCTTCCATCAGTGCTCTAGCTGCAGTCACAACCAGGTAAAGGTAATCAACCGGAGGCCGCGGATGCTCGCCCCGACTCTGGCGTATCGAGATTGTGCTTCTTGACCTTATATCGGAGCCTGTCGCGACTAATACGCAAAATGCGAGCCGCCTGGCTCTGATTGCCATCAGCCGCTTCCAGCGCACGCATGACCAGTAGACGTTCTTGCAGTGCCAGGCTGTCAGGTTCCAAAACGGGCAGTGGCACCACTGAGTGATGCTTAGACGCAGGAGCCGCCTGTAAATACTCATGCAGGTCCGCGACGTCAATCATGTCGCTCATGGTCATCATGGCGGCGTATCCGATGACGTTCTCAAGCTCGCGCACGTTTCCTGGCCAGGAATGCTGGGAAAGCCGGATGTGTGCGCGCTGGGTCAATCCGCGGACATCCTTGCCGTACTGAGCCGCGAAGCGTGCTACGAAATGGCGCTGAAGCAGTGGTAAGTCTTCTTTGCGTTCGGCCAACCTCGGCGTCTGAATTTGCACCATCGAGAGACGGTAATATAAATCCTCCCGAAAACGCTTCTCGCCGATTGCAGACCGAAGATCGTGATTGGTCGCGGCGATCACGCGCACATCGACTTTATTGGTTTGCAGCGCCCCTACACGCTGCACTTCCTGGTTCTGCAGGACCCGCAAGAGCTTCGCTTGAGTGGCGAGTGGCATGTCTCCAATCTCGTCTAGGAATAGCGTCCCTCTATGCGCGTGTTCGAACAGACCCGGCTTGTCCTGTGTGGCTCCAGTGAAGGAACCTTTCACATGACCGAATAGTTCACTTTCAAACAGAGTCTCCACCACGGCGGAGCAATTCAGGACTACATACCGCCCAGAGGCCACCGGGCTGAGGTTATGGATCGCGCGTGCAACCAAGTCTTTCCCTGTCCCCGTTTCGCCGGTGATCAGTAACGCCCGATAGTGAGGAGCGACGCGCCGGATGCGTGAGAACATTTCCCACATCTGGGGGCTCCGGCCTATAATTCCCTGGAATTCTGAGTTCATTCGCAATTCGTCTTCGAGTTGGAATGAAAGTTGCCGTTTCCGCGCTTCTTGCACGAGTTTGCCGATACGTTCGCGCAATGGCCCAAGCGAAACCGGCTTGTTCAGGTAATCGCTGGCGCCTTTCTTGATCGCCTCCACGGCAGATTCCGTCGAATAGTGCGCTGTAAGGAGGATCACCTCCGTAGCTGAATCGATTTCCATGACTCGGTCCAGCACATCCAGACCGCTTATTTTTCGGCATCACCAAATCGGTGAGTACAATGTGCGGTCGCCGCTCGCAAAAGAGGAGTCCTTCCTCAGGGTCGGAAGCCGTGAGAATCTCGAGGCCAGGCTGGGCCAAGGCTTCCGAGAGCAGTTCCAGGCTGCTCAGATTATCGTCGATGATGAGCAGTGAAACCACTGATTCGGCTGACATTACCGAGATTCTAGCAGGAGTTAAGCTAGTGCCGATTGCGACAGGCGGGCGGCGCCTGGCGGCCGTCTCATAGCCTTCCACTTGTTCATCCACCAAGGCGCCGAGCCGATCGATTCGAGAATCGAGATGACGCGCTCGGGATTTCCGAGATCGCTCCAGCCAACGTGGTCAAGTTGCAATGCAACTAGCCGCCTGGTCTGAACCGGCAGCACGTCATTTGAAAAGCTTGCAGCATGTATGCGTTGATAGACGGTGTCAGAAACGTGAACTTCGGAACCGGTCCATAGCGCGCTCTCAAGTAAGGCGTCCACCAAAGCAGGAAGCGCTGTGCGCAGCATTTCGAGGAAAGCCCTTACGTGCCCCACCATCACGAACGTATTCCAGAGCGCGCCCCGTCGCAGCAGTTCTTGCGCAACGTGAAGAGAAGGCTTCTCGCAAAATGTTTGCACCTCGAACAATCTGCCGTACCCCGCCAATTTTCCTGGTTCGATCCAGCCGTATTCCACTTCCGGGCTCTGGGGAGTGGCCCCCAGGAGCACCGCCGAGTGATCACGCTGCGTCGCGATATCGAAAGCGGATTCTAAGGCAGCCGTGAACGCGCGCTCATCCGAATAGTGGTGGTCGGACGGCAGGACTGCCACGATAGCGTTCTCATCGATCTGTTCGATACTAAGAAGAGAATGCAGTATCGGTGGCGCCGTTCCCTTGTTCATCGGCTGTACGATTCGCTGCGATGCTGGGATCCAGAACTCCTCAAGATAGAAAGGGCGATGGTTTCTTGAGAGGGAATAGAGGAGCTGGTTTGATCTGACACTCCGTTCCGCTCTAATCCGTGTCTGCTCCAATAGTGTGTCGCTGCCCACTAGAGCACAGAACTGCTTTGGACGATCATCGCCACAGATAACCCGGGTCAATTTCTGCAGACGTGTACCGTCTCCGCCCGCCAGGACGATACCCCACCGGCTCTCGGGTAACGCGGAAACCATCCGGTGGGGCATGGATTGAGGCATTGGCATAAACCTCGCAGCGCGCTCCACCCTCAGGGCCTCCTTCGATTGGGCGTCGCTAACATTTTCTTGCATGAATTCTTCGATCGGCACGGGTCGTTCTCTAGGCTTCCCTGCGCGATGAATTACCGGCCGACCGCGATGTGGTCGATGACCTGGGAGACACCTGGAGCCGCCCACGCAGCCCGTCTGGCTTCCTCTTTTTCAAACCACGAGTGCACCTGCCCGTTGAGGGTCACGATGCCGTCCTGCATGGAAACGGTAATTCGGTGCGCGTCTACCTCGGCGCTTCGCCGCAAAGCGTCTTCAATCTTGGTCTTCACTTCGGTTGTCGACACTCTCGGTTTCAACGCAATGTTGTTGATGAGGCCCCGAACACCACTCACATTCCTGGCGCGGCTTTCCGCGGCTTCGCGTTGATAATTCCATTCGACCGTTCCTTCCAGGGATACGAAGCCGTCGCGCACACTGGTCTTAATTCGATCATCGGGCACTGTCAGGTCGAGCTTCATTGCTTCTACGACATCACGGGCGATCTCAGGATCGGTCCGTGCAAGCGGCTTCACCTCAATGTCATTCGCGATGGCCTGAACTCGGTGCACGGACTTAGCTGCCCGTTCAGCCGCAACCTTCTCGGCGTAGCTACGAACGAAGCCGGTTAGTGTGACGACGTCTTCCTTGACGCTGACACTGATGTCTGGTGACGTAATTTCCGGTTCCCATTCGAGCTGCCGCAGCACGGCCTCCCGAAGATCCTTCTGACTTCCTTTTTCCATCATTGTTTGCATATGGGTACTCCTGTTGGCTAAGGTGTGAAGCCGGTAGCAGGGCATGCTACGAACGGGTTGACTCGCAAAATTGCCCCGCCGACTTGCGGGTTGAGCGAACGCTGTAGTTACTTAGGCGACCGCCGATATCTGCTTCGGCTTCGCTTTCGGAGCGGTTACTTCCAGAATGCCTTTATCCAGCGACGCCGTAACCTTATCGACATCGATAGACTCAGGCAACGGAAGCCGCCGGAACAGCTTTTTTCCAGAGAACTCGCAAAAACATACATTGCCGCTCTTGCCCTCGTGGGTATGGGTAGCGTCGGCCTGTACGATCAGCGCGTCCGGCATCGCGGATACTTGAATGTCCTTGGCCTCGAATCCGGGCACCGCTATCCGCGCGTTGAATTCTTTTTCGTTGTCCACCAACTCGGAAGCCGGGGACCAAACTACGTCTCGCTCCGCCCTCAGCCAGTCCTCCAGATCCGACCCAGTCGCACCGTTGCGGCTTTGAAATAGGTTGAAGGCGTGCTGCCGGATAGAGTCTAATGTGGCTTCCATATGCTGGAGCAGAATTTGGGGAATTGTTTCTGGGTCCTTCCATTTCTGAATAGATACCTGTGACATTTCGTCATCTCCTTGTAACAGTCACTGGCTAAGTTCTCAGCTCTGGCGCCGAGGGCCCCACTCTTCCAAGGGAATGTGCGTGAGGTCCTGGCGTATCCGGCTATCCGAGAAGTTTCATAATATCCCTTACTGGCGCGTATGCGAGCTAGTCAAAGTACTAGGTTCTGGATATCCGAGCGAGCTTCAGGTAGAGATCAATCCTTGTTCCATGGCATGCTTTGTCAATTCGGCAGTGCTTCTTAAGCCAAGCTTCCTCTTGATGTTCTCGCGATGAAAGGCAACTGTCTTGACGGAGATGTTGAGGTGGAAGGCGATTTCTTTAGCGGCTCGCCCCTCGGCGATCAGTTGCAGCGTCTCCCGCTCTCGCTCGGTAAGCCGCAGAGCTGCGGCTGCGCGGGAAGGATCCCGGAAACGCTCCAGGTGTTCGTTGGAAAGCCCCGGCGTCAGATAGATCCGCCCTTCGAGGACTTTATCTACAGCTAGGAGAAGGTCTTCACGCGCCGCGGATTTCAGGACGTACCCGGTTGCTCCCGCATCGAGCGCAGCCTCCAGGTATGCGGGGCCGATGTGCATTGTCACGAATAAAAGTTTCACACCGGGCAAACTCTTCTTGATTTGGACTGCGGCGTCGATGCCGTTCAACAGCGGCATGGTGATGTCCAGGACAATCAAATCGGGTT
>JASIGB010000554.1:0-5228 GCA_030045355.1 Bryobacteraceae bacterium | reverse complement strand
CGCTCGGGTTCACGAGCACCTTGGGGATCCTGCACGACGGATCCGGGCAGCTCAAGCCGCTCGACGACGAACACCGGCGAGTTTACGAGCAGTTGCTGGACCGTAAGGATTCGCTATTTTCGTTCGCGCACTTCGACAGTTTTCAGGAGAACATCGGCCGCGGATTGCCCAACGCCTGGCACTGCCGCGCCGGGGGGCGATTCTTGTACATCTGCGAGGACGGGCTGGTGCACTATTGCTCACAGCAGCGCGGCAAGCCGGGGATTCCGCTCGAAGAATACACGGTGGAGGACATTCGCCGCGAAGCCGCGCGGCCCAAGGGCTGCGCGCCGTTCTGCACCATCTCCTGCGTGCATCAGACCGCGATGCTGGACGAATTTCGCGAGAAACCGCGAGAGACGCTGGCCGGCATTCTGGACCGGCGGCGGGCCTCCGATCCGAGCTTTCGCGCGCCGGTTGCCGTCCGGGTTCTGTCCTGGATGTTCCTAGACCGCAAGCGGCGCGGGTTTTTCGGACGAGTGATGCTGAGCGTGTTGGGAATTAAATCCGGCTGATTTCAGGAGAGTAAGCTGTTTTGCTTGGCGTGGGCGCGTCGATGCTGCAAGTACACAACAGCCAAGATGAACATAGCCAGCAATGGCAAACCGCTCGGCTCCGGCACCGCGCTGGACGGAACCGTCACTGGAGAGACGGTAGTTTCCGATGAGAAATTGTTCACAGTGGTCGAGCCGTCGGGATCGACATCAATCGTGGCCGCGAACCCGTCCACCAAGTCATTTGTCAGCGCAGGCATCATCCCGGCCGCATCGGAGAACATGCTGAAGGCAAACGTGCTGCCCGAAGTGTACATCGCCGGGTTCGGGCTGGTGATGGCGGGGCCGGATAGATCCACAACGAAAGACAGAGTGGCGCCATACGTGAATCCCGTGAAGTAGTCGTTGAACCCGGAGCCGCTGTCAACGCCATTGTCGAACGTCAGGGTGCTGGGGAGTGTGCCGGTTACATCGCCGGTATTGCAGTATCCCTGCACGTTGCTGGCGCAGTCCTCAAGTGTTCCATTGCTAGAAAAGTCCAAAATCTGGAGGCTGGCCTCCTCGGTCACCAGCGGGCCAGGATTGAAATTAAAGTCCAGCGAACCAGAGGTGCCAGAGATCGAGGAGGTATCGACGGTCACGTCATAAATGATGTCAGCCGAGGCCACGGATGCGGTGAAAAGAAGCAGCGCACCGTACCACAGAGAATGTCGTCGCAGGTTATTGATGCACATTTAGTTCACGGCTCCCAAGTACGCCACCGGCGTAAAGTTAATTTCACCGTTCGATGGATTGTTGAACTGCACGCTCACAGTCGTTGATTGCCCCGGTGCGAGACTGGCGACAGAAGGTACGTCCAGGTAGTAGGTCGGCCCGTAGGTGCCGGTCGCATTTACAAGGGTCACGCCATTGGTAAGTGCGCTAAAGACAATTTCAAACGGGCCGCTCACTGTGCTGGTACCAATGTTGGTGATCGTGACTGTCCCATTGAAGGTGCGGGTCACGCGGCTATATGCCAGCCCCGATGCAGTCACCGCGACTTGCGAGGGGGCAATAACAAAGGAAGACGCGATTGCCTGAATGCTCGCCCCCTCCTGGGAGCCGTTCCAGGTCACAGTGACACCCACTGGGAAAGCGGTAGGACTTGTGCCATCGACCGCCGGGTTGATGCCGCTGATGGAAAAACTCTGGACGCCGTTATTTGGAAAAGTTAGAGTTTGACCGGGGCCGACGAGCCCGAAGTCCGTATTTCCGCTGGAGATGTCGAAGGGCGCCGCGAATCCCGATGGCAGTCCGGCGATGGACGTGAAGAGCGAACCATCGAGCGTCTCGTAGGTATACGAGGTAGTCGTGGCTGGATCCAGAAAGACCAGCCCGAGCTCCACCCAGAAGCCATCCAGACACAACAAGTAGCCGTTGCCTTCACTGATACATTGGGAGGAGCTGGATGAGCCTGAGTAATTATCTGGGTACATCGGGTTAGTGGCTGTGCCCGTACCGTCCACCCACAACAAGTTGCCGATGAACAAGCCGTACCCGATGCCTTCCGTAATGGTTTGATATTCGGAGTTATTAGAAATAACACCAATGAATCCGCGCGGCGGTTCTTGGAGTTGCATCCCAGCGTAGTCGAATGGGATTGGTGAGACAAGCAGTGTGCAGCTTGATGAGCACCATTTACTCGCATAATCAAACCCGAAGTAGCTCCCTACGCCACCCACTCCAAGTGCGCCATTGATAAGGCCTCCACTGAAGGGAGGGTTTGTAGGTACGATAGTGGCGTTGTACTCCAGCTGAGCCTCGGCGTAACTAATGATGAAATCCCCAGGCAGCGGAAATCCCGCAGCATTGCAACCCTCTGTGCTATTGAGGCATGTGGGATACCCTGAAAAGTTATCCTGGCCAATCTGGTTCGTTCCTACCGCGGCCAAAAAGGCTGCTTTGGCCGCCGGTGCGTTCCCGTACGAGCAACGCCCATTTACGCACGGGGACGACGGATTAGA
This sequence comes from Bryobacteraceae bacterium, assembly GCA_030045355.1. Classification (GTDB taxonomy): domain Bacteria; phylum Acidobacteriota; class Terriglobia; order Bryobacterales; family Bryobacteraceae; genus Palsa-89. Next base: position 2,692 of record JASIGB010000554.1, on the reverse strand, counting down.
AGGGGTTGCGCCGTCGTAAATGCAGTACAGTGCATTGCCACAGAGCGTTGTCGTGTCGAGCGTGGTCTGGGCGAAACTCGTGCCTATAAACAACAAAGAAACAGCGGCCGGAAGCAGCTTGGCGAAAATCATCGGGTCATACCAGGAAAAATAGCGGCTCGTGATAGCTAAATCACTCGTTGTTGTTGTCTCCATAATCGATCACCTCCGAGATAAAAGTCTTACCGGTACGAATGCAGAACCGGCCTCGTGGCCGCCAACTCATGAATTACTGCGAATCGAGCAGCAGTGTAACGTGTGATACCGATGGGAGTCGTCACCCAAATGGTGTACGGCTGCTTTAGGGGCGCCGCAGCGGTACTGATCGTAGGATCAGCGAGATCAGTTCGCCCTGGCGTTCGGTGCCGGTCTTGGAGAGAGCTCGCTTGGCGTGGGTCCGTGCGGTTTCGAGCGAAATTCCGAGGTCGGCTGCAATCTCTTCCAGGCTTCGGCCCAGCGCCAGCTTGCCTGCCACGCGCGCTTCGGCGGGCGTGAGGGAAAGGAGCTCGCACAGCAGCGGTACGTCGGGCTCCGGCCGCGAGGAGGTGTCGATCGCCAGAATGCTGACGGCTGGTACGGAAACGCCCAGGGGAATCTCGCCGGAATCTCCTACGGGCATGAGGATCAAGCGATAGGGGTCCCGGTGCGAAGGCCGCTGGATTTCGAGGCGCCGTAAGGAACCGAGCCCCGAAGCGACCTCCAGCACCGCCTTGCGAAACGCGGAGTTTTGTCTCGTGGAGGCGATCGCGATGCGTCCCTGCTCCAAAGTGATGCCATCACGCGCGTTGACGATTTCCTGCGCCGATGCATTGGCGTACTGGATTCGGCCCTCCGCATCGGTGACGAAGTAGGCGTGCGAGTATCGATTCAAGTGATCGGTGAACAGGGAGAGCTGCCGCCGCATGGCCACCATCTGGCCATACAGAAGCACCGCCCGTTTCAAATGGGGGATCAGTACCTTCAGGATTGCCAGTTCGCGTTTCGCGAAAGGCCCACTCCCCGCTCCCCGGACGACGGCGATCAGCGACTGGGCTGTGGCGCTCATGAGAACGGTCCCACCCATCCCATGAATGGCGTTGTGGGGCGCATAGAATTCCCGGTACGCGGCGCTCGCTTCCATGACAGGTCTGGGGCAGACGTCTTCATCGGTTCCCACTTCCCCCTCGGGAAGGCGCGCGCTGCCAGTGCGCCACGGATCGATGGACGCATAGTGCTCGTTATAAAGCTTAAGAAGCTCCTCGGGCCAGCCATGCCAGCAAACGGCGCTGAACTCATCCCGATCCACGTCACGAATCGAAAACGCGCCGCGCTCGGCATTCACCGCGCACATGAAGGCCTCCAGAAAAACCTGCCAGCCGGAGGGGACGGCGACTGCGTCATAGATCAAGCCGGTCAGCTTGGGAATTATGTCGAGATCGAGTTGGAGCTCGGCGGGCATATGCCAGTCCTTGGATTAGATTGGCCCCGTCTCGACAGGCAGTTCATGCCAAAGCAACGAACTGCTGATTTTTGAATTATAGCGGGTTGGATTCGCCGGCACACGCTCAAGCGCTACGTGTTCTCTGGTACCAGAAATGATCCGAGGCTCCCCGCATCTAACAGTCGGATGCGTGACGGGGCTGTGGCTGGTATGGCGATGCTGTTGTCGCTGCACTGCTTGGCTGGTGCGCGGTCCAACGATCCCGCACTGTTGACGTTCAGCGAACTGCGCGAGCTTTACCAACAGGCAGACCCTCCACCGCTGTTGCGCGCCAAGCTGCAAGCGCTGCTCACCACGCCGTTCGTGCGGAACAACGCTTGGGAAGAAGGCGTGCGCCCGCTCGCGCCCAATGATCCGCAAACCGGCAAGATGCTGCGCGTGGCGGAATGGAACATCGAGTGGGGCCTGGAATTCGACGCCGTGCGTTACGCATTCAGCGACCCGCGCAGGTTCAACGCACTGATGGAAGACAAAGGTTCCAAGGCGGACGATGCCCAGCGCGAGAAAATTCGCGAGCAGATCGCGATTTTGGAGCAAGCCGACGTGCTGGTGCTGAACGAAGTGGATTGGGGTGTCAATCGCACATTGTTTCGCAACGTGGCGGCGGAACTGGCGAGCGATTTGAACATGAATTACGCCTACGGCGTGGAATTCGTCGAAGTGGACCCGATCACCATGGGTTTGGACCAGCAGGTGATCGTGCACGAAGTGGCCGACGCCTACAAGGACCCGGACGACGACCGGCAAGCCATGCTGGATCACGTGCGGCAAGTGATGACGCCGGATCCCGCGCGCTATAAAGGCCTGCATGGCACGGCCATTTTGAGCCGCTACCGGTTGGAAAACGTGAAGTTGATCCCCTTCGCGGTGCAAGGGCATGATTGGTATCGGGATGAAAAGAAACGCTCGCCGGCTTACAAGGCCGAAGGAAAGGTGAGCACGGCGGTCTTCAGAGAGCAATTGGTTCGTCAGGTGCGGCGCGGCGGCCGGATGATGCTGATGGCCGATATCGCGGGCCCCGATCTCCCTTCAGGGCGCGTGACGATAGTAGCCACGCACCTGGAAGACGTTGCGACGCCCCACATGCGGCGCAAGCAGCTTGAGGAACTGCTGAAGATGATCGATGGCATCGATCATCCGGTCATCGTGGCCGGCGACATGAACACGTCCACG
>JASIGB010000553.1:0-7301 GCA_030045355.1 Bryobacteraceae bacterium | reverse complement strand
GAAAACGTCACCACGTTCGAAATCGGCGGCCATCCCGCGCCGCGCGTGAATCCCTACGCCGACGTGAACTACGTTTATCCGGATTACCTGAATGCGCTCAAAATTCCGTTGCTGCGCGGCCGCTTCTTCGATGGCACGGAAAGCCCCAGCTCGCAGCCGGTCGCGCTCATCGATGCCACACTCGCCAGAAAATACTTCCCCGGCGAGAATCCGATCGGCCACTACATAAAGACGCCCTACGAGACGTATCGCATCCAGGGCGTCGTCGGCAGCATGAAGGTCGACGCGATCGATCTCGATGCGCCTCCGGCCATTTACCTCAGCCGCGTCCAACACGCGGCCACCTACGTCACGCTCGTAATTCGCAGCCAGCTCCCGGCGGCCGCGCTCGTCAATGACGTGCAAAAATCGTGATCCAGGTCGACAAGGACGAGCCCGTGCGCGAAGTGTCGACGCTCGATGCCTATGTCCAGCGCTCCCTGCGCACGCGCCGCTTCGTGGTCTCGCTCGTTGCGCTCTTCGGCGTCTTGGGTGCGCTGCTTTCCGCGCTCGGAGTCTACGGGCTACTGTCCTATTGGATCGCCATCCGCCGGCGCGAGATCGGGATCCGGATGGCCTTGGGCGCCACTGCCCAAGCGATCGCCGCGCTGGTTTATTCGAGTGGTCTCCGGCTTGTCATCGCGGGCGCGATCTTGGGATGCGCGGGCGCTCTAGCCGCTCACCGCGCCATCGCGAGCCAGCTGTATGGCGTCCGCTTCGCCGACCCGGTCACCTGGATCGCGGTCGGCGCCGGCATCCTTCTGGCCGGGATCGTCGCCTGCGCACTGCCCGCGTGGCGCGCCTCAAAGACGAATCCGCTCGATGCCTTGAAGTGAGAAATGATATTTTGAATAGGCCATGCCCCAAGCCGCCACCACCGAATTCTGGAAAGATCTCCAGCCGATCCAAAAGGTCTTTCAGCTAGACGCGCTGCCCGAGGTCTACACCCACGACGCCCCCAACGGCGACGAGCGCTTGTTCGTCCCCTTCAACGAAACGGTTTTTTCCAAGCCGCTGTGGATTTCGCCCGGCCAGAACAAGTGGGCCGACATTCTAATGGCCAAGCACGCGGGCCTGGTGAATCGCCACTATCATCCGCGCCCGGTGTTCGCCCTGACCATTTCCGGCAAGTGGGGCTACCTGGAGCACGATTGGACCGCCACCGCCGGTGACTTCGTCTATGAAACGCCCGGCGAAGCCCACACGCTGGTGGCCTACGAGCACAAAGATCCGATGAAGGTGTTCTTCGTCGTGGAAGGCCCGCTCATCTGGCTGGATGAAAAAGGCGAGTCAGTCGGACACTTCGACGTGCACGACTACATCAAGCTCTGCCGGGCCCATTACGAGAAAGTGGGCCTGGGCGCGGACTACGTCAAGAGCCTTTTCCGCTGAGTTTTCATGGGATTGTAACACATCTCTTATTGTCTATCGATATAGTAGAGTCTTATGGGCCACACTCGCCGCTCCTTCCTCACCCGCACCGCCGGAGGTCTCTCTGCGGCCGCCGCCTTCCGTCTCCGCGCCGCCGGATCTATTCGCGTCGGCATGGTCCCAGACGCCGGCGCCACGCAAGTCTCCATCGAAGAAAAAGCCCCCCTGCGCGATTACCTCGCGAAGGCAATCGGAACCAGTGTGGAGTTGATCATCCCCACCAACTACAACGCGACTGTGGAAGCGCTCGGCAATGGCTCGCTCGACTTCGCGTATCTGGGCGCGCTTACCTACGTGAAGGCGCACGACCGCTACAACGTGACCCCGCTCGTCCAGCGCAGCGCCGACAAGAATTTCCATTCGCTGTTCATTACGCAGTCGGGCTCCTCGATCCACAAGCTCGGCGATTGCAAAGGCAAGCGCTTCGCCTTCGGCGACATCAACTCCACCAGCGGCCATCTGATTCCCTTCGACGAATTGCGCAAGGCGGGCGTCAATCCCGATGCCGACATGCAGGTTCGCTACACCGGCAGCCACGCGGCTACCGCCAAGGCCGTGGAGGCAGGCGCGGCCGACGCGGGCGCGCTAGATGAAACGGTGTACCATTCCATGGTTTCCGAAGGCAAAGTGGACGGAAACAAGGTCCGCGTTTTCCTCACATCGCCGCCGTTCGTCGACTACGTCTGGGTGGCGCGGGCGAACGTCGGCGCCGCCGAGCGCGACGGTTTCAGCAAGGCGTTCATCGAACTCAAAGAAGGCAAAGACGACGCGATCCTCAACATCCTCCGCGGCAAGGATTTCGTCCACGCGGACGACGCCGAATACGCGAACATCCGCAAAATTGCGCGCGATCTGAAAATGCTTTAGGCTGGCCGCGTGCACTCCGCAGACTATTCGCTCGAGATTCGCGATCTGGCCGTTCGATACGGCTCGATCAGCGTCTTGAACGGTGTCTCGTGCGCCGTCCGCCGCGGCGAGCGCATCGCGATTCTGGGCCGGAGCGGCGCGGGCAAGACTTCGCTCTTGCGCGCGATCAATGGTTTCGTCCCGATCGCCTCCGGCGGCATACGGGTGGACGGCGTCGATGTCGGTGGCCTTCGCGGCCGGGCGCTGCGCGAGTTGCGTAGCCGTATCGGCGTGATCTCACAGCGGCACGACCTGATCGACAACCTTCGCGTCCACCAAAACGTGATGGCAGGCGCGCTGGGCCGCTGGTCCTCTTGGCGCGCGCTGCGGTTCTTGGTCTGGCCGGTGGCCGAAGAGCTCGACGAAGCTCGCGCGGCTCTGCAACGCGTCGGCCTGGAGCACAAACTGCGTGCGCGCACATCCAGCCTTTCGGGTGGCGAACACCAGCGCGTCGCCATCGCCCGCGCGCTGGTGCAGGATCCCGTTCTGTTGCTCGCCGACGAGCCTGTCGCCTCGCTCGATCCGGCGCTCAGCCAGCAAACGCTCGAACTGTTGTGCCGTCTGGCCGAGGAAAGCGGCGTCACGCTGCTCTGCACGCTGCATCAGCCGCATCTGGCCGAGCATTATTTCGATCGCATCATCGAAATGAGCAGAGGAGAAATTGTGTCCGAGCGCCGGGGCGAAGGGCGACTCGATGCCCCCGAGCTGTTCCCCGCCGTGGGAGAAGGCATCTGATGGCTTCTCTCGCAGTTTTCTTCTCCCTGCTTCGCCAGTTCTTCCCGCCGGAGCTCTCCGCTCGGTATTTAAAAGCCGCGCTCACTCCCCTCGAACAAACCCTCGCGATGGCCGCGGGCGGCATTCTGGTTGCTGTAGTTATCGGATTGATTACGGGCATCTGGGTCGCTGCCGGGCTCCCGGGACATCGCACCGTGTATGCCGCGCTCGCGAGCGTCCGTTCGATTCCCGATCTCACGTTGGGAATCCTATGCGTAGTGGTTGTCGGAATCGGCTCGGCGGCCGGCATGCTCGCACTCGCCATCTTCTACAGCGCGGCCGTGGGCAAAATCTTCGCCGATCTGTTCCGCTCGGCCGATCGCGGCCCAATCCAGGCGCTGCGCGCTACCGGCGCCGGACGTCTTTCGGTGGCCTTGTTCGGCCTCCTGCCGCTGCGCTCCAAAGATATCCTGAGCTACGGCTCGTACGAATTCGAAAGCGCCATCCGCTGCTCGGTGATTGTGGGCGCGGTGGGCGGCGGCGGAATCGGCACGGAACTGGTGGGAACCATCAACGCCCTCGATTACCGGCGCGCCACTACCATCATCCTGCTGCTCATCGCCCTGATCGCCGTCATCGACGCCTGCGCCCGCTGGATCAAACAAAGACCTGGTCTTCTGTTTGTGGCCTTCCCGCTCGCGGCCCTGGCCTTCTGGCAGGACCGCCCGAGCATGCTCGCGCTCGCGCACTCCGCTCACACCTTCGCCGGAATGTTTCCGCCGCAACTGCCGCGCGATGCCATCGCCAGCCTGCCGAAGCTGTTGCTCCAAACCGCCGAGATCGCCGTCGGCGGGACGTTCTTCGCGATGCTTGGCGCGCTCCCGCTGGGACTCGCGGCCGCGCGCAATTTCGTGCCGCCGTGGATTTCCCTGCCCGTTCGCCGCGTGCTCGAAGGCTTTCGCGCCATCCCGGAATTGGTTTGGGGACTGGTATTAGTCAGCGTGATCGGCACCGGTCCCGAAGCCGGCATCATCGCGCTGGCCTTGCATGGCACAGGGTCACTCGGAAGGCTTTACGCTGAATCGTTCGAAAACATCCGTAGAGAACCGGTCGAGTCGATCGCAGCCACCGGCGCGCGCCCGCTCGCAATCGCAGGATTCGCGCACGTCCCATTGGCGATCGCGCCGCTTGCCGTCCACACGCTGTTTCGCCTGGAATGGAACGTGCGCGCGGCCACCATCGTTGGCGTGATCGGCGCAGGCGGCATCGGCGAAGCGCTCTATAATGCCCAGCAGCTTTTCTTCTACCGGCAAATGGCCGCCTACATCGCGATCACTTGGGTCATCGTCGCGGCCGTTGACTACTTCAGCAGCCGCTTCCGCGCCGACATGGGATTGATGGAGCGCTACGCGTGAGTGGACCTCCACGCGTGGTGATCACCCAGCGTCCGTTCCCGGAAACAGTCGATCTGCTCTCGCCCCACGCCGAGGTCATCGTCGGTCCGCCCGCGCGCGACGCCGATGCGTTGCTGGTCTTTATGCCCGATTCCCTGGATGCCGCGTTCCTCGAATCCTGTCCGAACTTGAAAATCGTAGCTGCCGCGCTGAAGGGCTTCGACAATTTTGACGTGGATGCGTGCACGCGGCTCGGCATCTGGTTCACCATCGTCCCGGATCTGCTCACTGAACCCACGGCGGAGCTCGCTCTCGCGCTGATGCTCTCGCTCGCGCGCAACATTTTGCCCGGCGACCGTCTGATCCGCAGCGGTGAATATCAAGGCTGGCGTCCGATCCTCTATGGAACCGGGCTTTCCGGAAGCAAAGTGGGGATGCTCGGATTCGGCGCTGTGGGCCGCGCGCTCGCGCAAATGCTCCTAGGATTTTCGTGCCGCGTTGAGTACCACGACCCAGCCGCGGGCTATTCCACCCCGCTAGAGACGCTGCTCGAATCGAGCGATTTCGTGCTGCCGCTTCTCCCTCTCACCAAGAAAACTTTCCATCTGCTGGACCGCGACGCGCTTGCCCGCATGAAGCCCGGCGCGTACCTGATCAACGTGAGCCGCGGCTCGGTGGTCGATGAAGAGGCCGTCGCCGACGCCCTCGAATCCGGGCATCTCGCCGGCTATGCGGCGGACACTTTCGAAATGGAAGATTGGGCGCGCCACGATCGCCCGCGTTCGATCAACCCGCGCTTGCTGCGCCTCACCGATCGTACACTCTTCACCCCGCATCTCGGCTCGGCGGTAATCTCCGCGCGCCGCGAAATTGAACGCGCCGCCGCCTGCAACATTCTTCAAGTCCTGCGTGGCGAACGCCCTTCCGGCGCCATCAACAACCCTGCCCGGCCGCGCGGCACGGGACACTTAGCGGGCCGCTAATTCAGGTCGAGGGCCGCCTTCAGGCCCTCCTCGACGGAACTCAGCGCGCTAGGCGTCAAGGACCCAACGTATCGAGAGAGTTTTGCGCGATCGAGCGTTGTTACCTGATGGCAGACAGCTACACCATCGCGGGGAAGACCGCTGGCCAAGCGCGGAACCTGCACCGCTGTGGGACCGCGACGCGCTTGCATCTTCGAAGTCGACATCGGAACTACAATAACCGACCGCCACCCCGGTGTCTGGTTAAAGCCGTCGTGAGACATGACGATCACGGGTCTGCGGCCTGCCTGCTCTGAGCCTGAACGCGGAGCCAGATCGGCCCAATATATCTCGCCTCGTTTCACTTAGGCCTCGCGTTCGAGCAGCACTTCTAAAGTGGCGCGTTCCAGTGCGCGGTCCAAATCCAATCCGGTGCCCGCCATTTTGGCGGCATAGGCCTTTATGGCGCGGTCACGGGTAGCCTTTTTGCGCGCCGTAAGCCAGGTCTGAATGGCCTGTCTCGCCATCGAAGTGGCAGGTATCCGGCTGCGTTCCGCCTCCATTTTCAGGTCTTCGTAAACCTCATCCGGAAGGGGCAAATGGAAGTTTTTCATGCCATACTATTGTGGCATGATTTATGGCAAATTGCGCCTAATGCGCGTTTACCAGCGCGGGCCAATCCACGATCACCGACAGCGCCGCGGCCTGCTGCGGCGGGGCCTGCACCAGAAACCGGTCGCCCGCGGCGGTCACATCGTACGGTATGAAATTGATGGTCGGCGTCGGCAGCGGAAACAATTCGCGCGGCGTCGCAGCTTCCACCGCGCTCTTGCCGATCTTCAGATCCACCGCCATCAGCCGGTCGTTCAACGACACGTAAAACAATTCGCGTCCGTCCGGACCCCAGCGCGGAAATCTTCCCCCGCCCGCCGACGCCTGAAACTTGCCCTGGGGCTCCGGAAATGCCTGCACGTACACCTCGTTTTGCCCGGATTCATTCGACGTATACGCCACCCAGCGCGGATCCGCCCGCGGAAAAAACACGCCGTCCTGCTCATTGAATTGGGTTTGCAAATAGCCCCGCGGCGGGCCCGTTGGACTACCGTTCGAATTGACCGGCAGCATCCGAATGTCAGACCGTGCTCCGGGCGAAATTTGATCGAACAGAATCAGACGCCCATCGCGCGACCAATCGGTCGTGGATTGGATGCCTGCCGCTTCGGTGACCTGTTGTTCCCCGCCCGCGCCGTTCGCATCTTTGCGGTAAATCGCATTGCGCCAGCGATACACCAGCGTGCCTCCGTCGGGCGACCACACCGGGTCCGCATGCGCCGTGCCGGTAAAGGTGAACCGGCTCGCGACGTTGCGCTCGACGTCGAGCAGCCACAAATCGGCGCGCGCCGGGTTCCCGATGGCCGTCGCCACGCGCCGCCCGTCGGGCGAAATGCGAAAGATCAAATAGTCGTTGGGTTCACCCAGCGTGCCCTGCGGCTTGCCTGACGCATCCAACCACGTGAGTTGGTTCTGTCCGCTCGCCGAATATAGGAGCAGTCCGTTGCTCGAGGCCGCGACGTTCATGCGCCCCGTGATCGCGGACTTGCCCACCGGATCGGCTACGGGCGCGGGCTCACCCGAAAGCTTTAGCTTCTTGGCATCAAACGGCTGGGCTTCCAAAGTGGTCCCGCGCATCCACAGCAGATAACCCGATGCATAGATCGCATTAGTATCCGTGGTCACCAGACGAACGCGATGGTTCGGATCCGCGAGCGATGCGGCGTACACGGCGCTCGCGTCGGGCTTGGCGCTTTGCGCGAGATACAAAAAATTTCCGCCGGGCAGCGCCTGCGGCCAATAA
>JASIGB010000552.1:0-4689 GCA_030045355.1 Bryobacteraceae bacterium | reverse complement strand
TGATCCTCGTCCTCGCCGGCGGTGCGCTCGGATTAGCGATCGCGCAAGCCGGGCTGCAGCTCCTCGCCGCGATCGGTCCGGCGAACCTGCCGCGGCTGAACGAAATTTCACTCGACGCCTGGGCGGTCGCATTCACGATGGTTCTGTCATTGCTCTCCGGCCTCATACTCGGATTGATTCCGGCCTTGAAATATGCCGGACCGCGGATTGCCGCGGCTTTGAGCAGCGCCGGCCGTACGGCCAGCGTCAGCCGGGAGCGCCATCGTACGCGCAATCTGTTAGTGATCGCGCAGGTGGCGCTGGCGATGGTGCTGCTGATCAGCGCGGGCCTGATGATTCGCACGTTCCAAGCCCTACGCCGCGTGGACCCGGGATTCACCAATCCAGGGAACTTGCAGACGATCCGCGTCGCGATTCCGGAATCGCTCATTGCGGAACCCCTGCGCGTCACCCGCACGCAAAACGACATCCTGGACAAGCTGGCGGCGATTCCCGGCGTCCGTTCCGCGGGCTTCGCGAGCGACGTGCCCATGGAAAATTTCGGTGGCATGTGGGACGACATCATGGTGGAGGGTCAAAACTACGGGCCCAACGAAATTCCGCCGCTGCGGATGTATCAATATCCTTCGCCGGGGTTCTTCCGCACGGCCGGCACGCGCCTGATCGCGGGCCGCGAGCTGACCTGGGACGAGATTTATGGCGGCCGGCCGGTGGTGCTGCTCTCGGAAAGTCTGGCGCGCGAGACGTGGGGCGCGCCATCTGCCGCCATCGGCAAAAGAATCCGGGAGTTTCCGGGGATGCCTTGGCATGAAGTGATCGGAGTGGTCCAGGACGTGCGCGAGAGAGGCGTCCAGGAAAAAGCTCCCGAGATCGTCTACTGGCCCCCGATGATGCCGTTTCTGATGGGGACCGCCAAGGCGAACGCCGTTCGCGCAGTAACGTTCGTCATCCGCAGCGACCGCGCAGGTACCGAGAGCTTCATCAACCAGGTCCGGCAGGCCGTCTGGTCCGTGAACGCCAGCCTGCCCGTCGCTGAAGTGCGAACCATGCAGGAGATCTACGGCCGCTCGATCGCGCGCACATCGTTCACGCTAGTGATGCTCGCGATCGCGGGCGCGATGGCACTGGTGCTGGGCGTGATCGGGCTCTACGGCGTGATCGCCTACGCAGTTTCGCAACGGCGGCGCGAAATCGGCATCCGCCTGGCGCTGGGCGCTGAACCCGGCGAGCTGAAGAAGATGTTCGTGCGGCACGGGTTCACGCTGGCGGCGGTGGGCACGGCTATTGGGCTTCTGTCAGCCGCGGGCCTGATGCGGCTGATGAAGTCGCTGCTGTTCGGCATCAGCCCGCTCGACCCGCTGACTTACGCCGCAGTGCCGCTCGTGTTGGTCGCCGCCGCGGTGCTCGCCAGTTACGTCCCGGCGCGCCGCGCGGCCGCGGTCGATCCGGTGGAAGCGCTCAAAGCCGAATAAATCAGGCCGCAGGCGTGCCATCGAGAACCTTTCGGCTGGCCGAAGTGAACTTTTTTATTCACTCGCCGAATTGCTAACCGCGATGTTTCAACCGGATACAGAACGGCCACGAGCGTGCCTGGGTGAATGTCTCGAGGTCATGTGAAATTCACTGCTAAAGATCTGTTGGGCCGCTTGACGCGGGGAGAAATGTCCGCCCAGGAGTTCCTCCGGATCGCCAACACGCTTTCGCATCGGGAACTGGAGCTTCTCTCCGAACTGCTGCGCCTGCGTAGACTACGGTCCGGCCAGTCGAAACAGATCCTCGCGTAAATCCAGCGAGATTGGGCCCGGAGTGATCGTCATGGGGTTCGTCCCAGGTGCCAAGAAGCCTGCTTCAGTTGACTTGTTCTTCGGGCGCGTTATAGAATCGCGCTCGATAAGCCACCGTAACAATCCGCTGGCAGCAAGTCGTCCTTTGGGGGAACGACGTGGGAGGCATTTCAGGATGAAGGTCAAGGTTGGGGTGATCGGTGTGGCCGTGGGTGTTTTAAGCGCGGTCCTGCTCGCGGGGCTGCCGGCGCTGGCGCATCATTCGTTCGCCGCCGAGTTCGACGTGAACAAGCCAGTCACACTAAAAGGCAAGTTCGTCAGCATGGATTGGGTGAATCCGCACACGCAGATTCATATCGAAGTCACCGATGCCGACGGCAAGACGACGACGTGGTCGTGCGAGGCGCTGCCGCCGAACGTGCTGTATCGCCAGGGATGGCGCAAGACTACGCTGAAGGCCGGCGACGAGATCGAAATCGAAGGCTTTGCGGCCAAGGACGGCACGGCGGCTATGTGGACGCGCTCGGTGAAGACGCCCGACGGTCGGCGGCTGTTCGCGGGCAATGCCGATGCGCTGCCCAAGCCTAGCGAAGCTCCGGCGCCTCCAAAAGAAGACGGGAAGTAGCGCGGGTCCAATGAAGATTTTGGTTTCGAGTTTGCTCGCGGCCCTGACGCTTTCCTGTGGCGCGGCCTGGGCGCAGAGCTCCCGGAGTGGCGCGTACAAGGTTCCCCGCACGCCCGACGGCCTGCCCGATTTGCAAGGCATCTGGCAGGTCCGCGACACCACGGCCGCATTCGATCTGGAAGACCATTCCGGAGCGCTGGGGATTCCGCCGGGCCTTAGCGTTATCGTGCAGCCCGCGGACGGCAAGATTCCCTATAAATCGGAAGCGCTCGCCAAGCGCGAGGCGAATTTCAAGAACCGCAAAGCCGGCGATCCGTTGAATCAATGCTACATGCCGGGCGTGCCGCGCATCACGTATCTGAATTTCCCTTTTCAGATTTTCGAGACGCCGCAATACACGCTGATCGCCTACGAATATATTCACAATTACCGCACCATTTTCACGAACAAAACCGAGCACTTGGACGGCCTGGACTGGTGGAACGGCGATTCGCGCGGACATTGGGAGGGCAACACGCTGGTGGTGGACGTAAGCGATTTCAACGACCAGACCTGGTTCGACGCCGCGGGCGATTATCACAGCGACAAGCTGCACGTGGTGGAGCGCTACACGCGCACGGGGCCGGACACGCTCGAATACGAAGCCACCATCGAGGATCCGGAAGTATTCACCGAGCCTTGGAAAATCCGCATTCCGCTGTATCGGCACACCGAGTCCAATTTCCGCATTCTGGAGTACGAGTGCCAGGCCTATCGCGACGAAGAATCGGGAGGAGCGCAGTGAGGTTCGCCGTGTTGCTCGTGTTTGCTTTATGTTTAGTCGCTCAGCCGCCGCAGCGTCCCCAGCAGGGTGAGGGCGGTGCAGGCGGCGGGATTTTCGCGGCGCCGCGCCACGTTGCGGGCGGACCGGTGAAGCGCTCGGTCGGCGGCCGTCCCGACATGCAAGGCTTCTGGGCCGCGGCGAACAACGGCGGCGCGGTATTCGAATTGCAGAACCATCCGACGCCGAAATCGGGCGTCCCTCCCGGAAAGGGCGCGATTGTCGACCCGCCGGACGGTTTTCTGCCCTATCAGCCGTGGGCGGCCGCGAAGGCCAAAAAGACCTTCGAGCATGACTTGGCGGCGGAGCCCGAGCTGCACTGCTATGAATCCGGCGTTCCCAAGCAGATGTACGTGCAGTTCGGATTTCAGATCCTCCAGCCGGCGAACTACGTCGTGATGACCTGGGAGTTCATGCACGCCTACCGCATCATTCCCACCGACGGGCGCCCGCACATTCCCGCGAGTATCAAGCTGTTCGAAGGCGACCCGGTGGGGCATTGGGAAGGCGACACGCTGGTGGTGGACACCACCAATCTGAACGATCGCACCTGGTACGACACCACCGGCAATTTCCATAGCGACGCCGAGCACGTAGTGGAGCGGTTCACGCCCGTGGACGCCAACACCATAAAATATGAAGCGACGGTGGAAGATCCGAAAGTGCTCACCCGGCCATTCAAAATCGCGATGGATTTCTATAGGAACAACGAGCCGAATTACGAACAGATGGAGTTCGGCTGCATCGAAGGCAATCAGGACGTGAAGCATTACACGAAAGACAAAGGCGGCGCCGCCGACGTGAAGCGGTGATGAAGAGCCGATACTAAAGCATGGCAACCCCCGCGGAACAAAATCCATGGCCTTGGCCTGATGCGCTCGACGCCGTCGCCGCCGCGCCCGAGTATCATCGCGTGGTGCTCGAAAACGACCGCGTACGCGTGATCGATACACGCATACCCGTGGGCCAGAGCGTGCCGCTGCACACGCACCGCTGGCCGGCGATCTACTACACGATCGTGGCGGGCGACTTCATCCGCCGCGATCAAGACGGCAACGTGCTGTTCGACAGCCGCACGGTTCCGGGTTTGCTCACCAAGTCCGAGGCCACGTTCATGGAATGCCTGCCGCCGCATTCGGTGGAGAACGTTTCGGGCATCGAGATTCATCTGATCAGCGTGGAGTTGAAGAAGTAGGGCCTTGGCCCCGCCTGCATCTGTCTCATCTACTAGCGGTGCCGATACTTGTTTCGGGCAAGATGCATGTGCGGCTGCGCTGGTGGGAATAATTCAGGAGTAGCGTGCGTCACCGATATGCATCCTTTCTATGGAGGACGCGGAGAATCTCGATGCAATCTCCGAGGTCGTGGAAGCGGACGCGGTAGTCGCCCAGGCGCAGGCGGAACTCGGGTGGTTCGATCCCCTGCAGGCGTCTGACGTCGCCCGCCTCCGTCGACACGAA
>JASIGB010000551.1:0-3764 GCA_030045355.1 Bryobacteraceae bacterium | reverse complement strand
GCGCGTTATCCTCGCCCACTTCGTGATCGAACCAGCCGCCGGCATCCAGGCCCCGCGATTTGCCGGCCAGCGCGAGCCCCCATTGCCCCAAATGCTGGCGCAGGAAATCCTCTTCGAGCGCGGCCAGGTCGCCCACCTTGCGCACGCCCCAGGCCGCGAGATTCTTTTCGGTGACCTTGCCGACACCGGGGATTTTGCGGACGTCGAGCGGCGCGAGGAACCGCGCCTCTTCGCCCGGCAGCACCCAGAGGATGCCATTGGGCTTGGCCTGGTCGGATGCGACTTTGGCCACCATGCGAGCGGTCGCGATGCCGATGGAGCAGTTCAAATTCGTCTGGCGCTTGACGGCTTGGTGCAGCCGATGCGCGGCCGAGAACGGCGGTCCGTGAAGTCGCTCAGTGCCGGTGAGATCCATGTAGGCTTCGTCGACCGAGGCCATGTCAACCTGGGGTGAAAATGTCTTGAGGATCTCGTAGACCTTGCGCGAGTATTCGCGATAGCGCGTGGGATGCCCGTCCACGAAAATGGCGTGCGGACACAGCCGCGCCGCGGTGCGCAGCGGCATCGCGGAATGGACGCCGAATTTGCGCGCGGCATAGGACGCCGCGGAAACTACGCCCCGCTGGTTCGCCTGCCCGCCGACCACCACGGGCTTCCCGGCGAGCGACGGATCGAAGAGTTCTTCGACGGAGACGAAGAAAGCGTCCATGTCGACGTGGAAGTAGATCTTCATTGGCCGGTCCGAATAGAGTGTAGCGCCGCGGGAACGCCTGCGCTGCACTCGCGCGGCACCCCAAGAACTCTTGACAAACTTTTAGATTAGATATAGTCTAAAAACGTTCATGGACGCCGACGCGATCAAGCGCTCGCTCGCCGAAAGCGGATTGCGCTGCACTCCGCAGCGTTACGCCGTGATGGCTTTCCTCATGGATCATGTGGGGAACCATCCCACGGCTGCCGAAATTTTCGAAGCCGTGAATCGAGTGGACCCGCGCTCTTCGAGAGGCACCACCTACAACAATCTGCGGGATCTGGTGGAGGCGGGTTTGGTGCGGGAAGTGGCCGTCGAAGGCCGCGCCGCGCGGTTCGACGCCAAAGGCGTGCGGCATCACCACTTCATTTGCGATCGCTGCGGCAACGTGGAAGATATGGAGTGGTACAACGTACCCAGGCCCGCTGCGGCCTCCCTCGGCAAGCGGGTTCTGCGTGAATCCGAACTCATTTTTCGAGGGCTTTGCACGAAGTGCGCCCGGAAGCATGCTTCCGTTAACATGAAGCACGCTTCGCGCTAATCATTTTGGACTAATTCGAAAGAAAGGATAAACAGATGGAAAAAGAAGCAAGGGAGTCAGCGGCAGCCGTCGCCCACAATGGACAAACGGTAGCTGGCGCGGCGCAGTGCCCGGTAGCGCATGGCGCGCGCGGACGCAGAAATCGCGATTGGTGGCCCGACGCGCTGGACATCTCGGTTCTGCATCGCAATTCCAGCTTGTCCGACCCTATGGGCGCCGAGTTCAATTATGCGAAGGAATTCAAGACCCTCGATCTCGATACCGTGGTCAAGGACCTGCATGCTCTGATGACAGAGTCCCAGGATTGGTGGCCGGCCGATTTCGGTCACTATGGCGGATTGATGATCCGCATGGCATGGCACAGCGCGGGGACTTACCGGATTACCGACGGCCGCGGCGGCGCCGGCGCCGGCCAGCAACGCTTCGCGCCACTGAATAGCTGGCCCGACAACGCGAACCTCGACAAGGCGCGCCGGTTGCTGTGGCCCATCAAGCAGAAATACGGCAACAAAATCTCCTGGGCCGATCTGATGATTCTGGCCGGCAACGTCGCGCTGGAATCGATGGGCTTCAAGACCTTCGGCTTCGCCGGCGGACGCGCCGACGTGTGGGAGCCCGAGGAGCTGTACTGGGGCCCGGAAGGGACATGGCTGGGCGATGAACGTTATAGCGGCGAGCGTCAGTTGGCGGAGCCGCTCGGCGCGGTTCAGATGGGCCTGATTTACGTGAACCCGGAAGGTCCGAACGGGAACCCGGACCCGGTGGCGGCGGCAAGAGACATTCGCGAGACGTTCTTCCGCATGGCCATGAACGACGAAGAGACCGTGGCGCTCATCGCCGGCGGCCACACGTTCGGCAAGACGCACGGCGCGGGTGACCCATCGCTCGTGGGGCCGGCGCCGGAGAGCGGCGCTCTCGAAGACCAGGGCCTGGGGTGGAAAAGCAAGTTTGGCACAGGCATCGGAGCCGATGCCATCACCGGCGGTCCGGAAGTCACTTGGTCGCAGACGCCAACTCAGTGGAGCAATCTCTTCTTCAAGAACCTGTTCGAAAACGAGTGGGAGCTGACCGCGAGTCCCGCGGGAGCGAAACAGTGGCAGGCCAAGAATGGCCATGCAACCATCCCGCACCCGTTCGACAAGACGAAGAAGCGCGTGCCCACGATGCTGACCACCGATCTGTCGCTGCGCATGGATCCGGCCTATGAGAAGATCGCGCGGCGTTTCTACGAACATCCGGATCAGTTCGCCGACGCATTCGCCCGCGCCTGGTTCAAGCTCACGCACCGCGACATGGGCCCGATCGCGCGTTACCTGGGCCCGTTGGTTCCGAAAGAAACTCTGATCTGGCAGGACCCCATTCCCAAGGTTGACCACCCGCTCATCGATGAAAAAGACGCGGCTGCATTGAAGGCCAAGATCCTCGCCTCCGGCCTTTCGGTCTCCGATCTTGTTTCCACCGCTTGGGCCTCGGCCTCGACATTTCGTGGCTCCGACAAGCGCGGCGGGGCGAACGGCGCGCGCATCCGCCTGGCGCCTCAGAAGGATTGGGAGGTCAATCAGCCCCAGCAGCTTGCCAAGGTGCTGGACAAGCTCGAAACCATCCGCAAGGAGTCCGGCAAAAACGTCTCACTGGCCGACCTGATCGTCCTGGGAGGAGACGCCGCCATCGAAAAGGCCGCCAAGGACGCCGGGGTCGTGGTAAAGATACCCTTCTCGCCGGGACGCATGGACGCGTCGCAGGACCAAACCGACGTCGCCTCGTTCGCTCCTCTGGAGCCGCGGGCGGATGGCTTCCGCAATTACGTGAGCGGCAGGACCCTGTTCATGCAGCCGGAGGAGGCTCTGGTGGACCGCGCTCAACTGCTGCGGCTGACGGGCCCCGAAATGACCGTGCTGGTCGGCGGACTTCGCGTGCTGGGTGCGAACTTCGGCGGTTCCAAGAATGGCGTCTTCACGGACCGGCCCGGCACACTGACCAACGATTTCTTCGTCAACCTGCTCGACATGGGGACGAAGTGGCAACCCAACGGAGTGCCGGGCGTGTATGAAGGCCGCGATCGCAAGACCAACGCGCTCAAGTGGACCGGAACACGCGTCGACCTGATCTTCGGTTCGCACGCGCAGTTGCGTGCCTTCGCGGAGGTCTATGCCTGCGCGGGATCGAAGGAGAAGTTCGTGAAGGACTTCGCCGCCGCGTGGCACAAGGTGATGAACGCCGACCGCTACGACCTGGCGGCTGTTTAAGTCGGCAAACGTGGATCGATAACACTGAAGGGCGTCCCGCATGGCGACGCCCTTTTTCGTTTTGCTCGTTTATTCTTCGCGCAGAGCGGCCATCGGGTCGAGATACAAAGCTCGTCGAGCGGGCAAATATCCGGCGATGGCGGCAACCGTTATGAGCATCAGGAGCGCGACGCCCTGCGTCAACGGATCATTGGGCTGGACGCCGTAAAGAAAGCTTGCGACCAGC
>JASIGB010000550.1:0-3977 GCA_030045355.1 Bryobacteraceae bacterium | reverse complement strand
GTCGAGAAACGCCGCACCTCGGCCTCGGCTACTGCCCGACATAAATTTGAACCGCCGCTCCCGCTACAGACGCAACCGCCGGATTCGACGGGTACGTTCCCACCGGAATCTGAACGTTCAGTTGCGTGATGCCGGCCACCAACCCGTACGCGGCGGCTTCGAACTCCGGCTGGACGTCGACCTCATTAGCCGCCAGTCCGAACCCCACGCTGACCGGCACCGCGGGCACTGGAAGTGGCGGCAGGCTCACGCTGCCGTCCTGGCTAGCGGGCGACGTGACGCCCAGCCCGGTGACATAAAAGGTCACTACCGAGCCTTGCGGCGCCGGATGATTTGCCGAATTCAGCGTGCCATCCTGATTGACGATCGCCAGCACATAAGCGGCGCTCGGCGCCACCGGCACCCGCACGGGCGTTGACGATTGGCCGTTCACGGTCACCGTCACCTGGGTGGGTCCGCTGATCTCAAATGGTGCGAAGCAAACGATGGTGTTTGCTTGGACTGAGATCAACGGCGCCAGGAAGTTGTTAAACGACACGCTGGCGCCCGCTACCTGGAACGGAAGCAGCCCATCAGAATCGAGCTGCGCGTTCACCGTGGAACTCGGCCCCAGATTCGAACCCGTGATCGCGATCAGCTCGCCCGGCGCGATCGTAACGCCAGCAGACCCCGGCAAGTTCGTTACCGACTCGTTCGCCGTGCTGGGGCCGATCGAATTGATGCTCACAGGAGGCGTGCTGGCCGGGTCGATCTTAGTCAAAGACACATCGGGTGTTCCCGCCGATGTTTTCTCCGGCGGGGGAATGCCCTGGCCGGAGCCCGCGACATAGATCGCGCCGGTCGGATCCTGCGCCAGATACCCGCCGTCGCTATAACTGGAAAACAGCAATTGCGAGACATCGGGATTGAATTCGCTCACAAATCCCGCGCTGACGCCCGAGAATACAGGTAGCGCGCCCGCGAATTCGTACGGCGTCACCAACGGAAATCCCGTCGATGGCGACCCTCCCACCCAGATGTTTCCGGAAGCCTGCAGAACGATACTATAGCCCGCGTCGTCGCAAATGCCGCCCAGGTACGTCAGAGCCTGCGCGGTTGAAAAGGCCGGGTCCAGCTTTAACACGAAAGCATCCGCTCCGCCGGAAGGAGGCGTGGGCGGACCGATGCCCAAAATCACGCAACCATTATTCACCTTTGGCTGATAAGCGCCGGGGGTTGCGCCGGGTGTGATGCCCCAAGTGGACCCCGTGATGTAAGCGTCGTCCGTCGCATCCAGCGTCACCGCGTCCGCCGCCGTGAGAAAGCCGCCGCCAATAAGCGAACTCGCCATCAGCTTGTCGCCAGCGGCGCTGAATTTCGAGACAAACCCGAAACTCACCGGGTTCGGATAGCTGGTGCTGGCTGTCGCGCCTCCCGGAAACGTCGATTGGTACGCGTTCGTGGACACAGGAAAATCGGGCGAATTCGTGGCGCCCACCACCACGGCCTCTCCCGCCGAATCGACCGCGACATCCGCACCCGCGCTCCCGCAGGAGCCGCTCAGAAACGTGGAATAGATCAACGTACTCGCATCCGCGCTCAGCTTGCTCACGAACGCATTGGTTCCCATGCTCGGGGAATAATCGAAGGCTTGTGCCACGCGCTGGCAGGTCGAGCTGGGCGGGTTAGGCTGGAGAACGTTGCCGGTAGTCGGAAAGTCGGGCGACTGCGTCGTACCGGTAATGTAGGGCGCACCGGAAGCATCGATCGCCAGGCCATTCACTGTTACGCCCATCGACGCGCCGAGGATGCTCGCATAAATCGCCTGAGTTCCATCCGCGCTCAGCTTCGCCACAAACCCGCTCGAGTAGTTCTCCGGCGAAGCCGCGGAAATGCTCTCCGTAAGCGGAAAATCAGCCGAAAATGTGTTTCCCGCGAGGATCGCCTCTCCTTGCGCATCCACGGTAATGGCCGTGATCGCGTCATTGAAGCTGCCGCCGAAGAACGTCGAGTACAGCAGTTCGGATCCATCTCCGCTCCATTTCGTCACGAATGGAATCGGCGGCGAGTTCACGCCCGCGAAAACCATCCCGCCCCATCCGGCCAAAACGTGAGGGTTCGGCTGCTGGGGAAGCGTTGTCCAGCTCGTTCCGCCGTTCGTGCTCACCTCAATGGCGGGAGCGGGGGTAGCCAGGTAAAGTGCGCCGCTGCCATCGATCGCGAAGGCCTCGTCGAGGTTGCCCGGCGAAAGCGGCGGAGAGATCGTCGTGAATGTTTCACCGCCATTGGTGCTGCGCTGCAAGCCGTAATTATCCAGTACGTAAATTGTCGACGCATTCGACGGATCGAAGGTGATCGAAACCGTGCCGTACAGCTTCGCGGCCAATTGCGCCCAAGTCATGCCGCCATCCGTGCTCTTGAACAGATTGCCGTTGGCATCCACGACGTAGAGATCGCTCCCATTCGGCGCGAGCGTAAACACGACAGAAGATGACGGTGCGATTCCCACGGGCGGCTCGCCCGGATACGAAGGATTCAACTGCTGCCAGGTTTCGCCGGCATCTATGCTGGCATAGATGCTGCCCGCCTGGTTGTAGAACGGATATGGCGACACCGTGGCATAAAGCGTGGTGTGATCCACCGGGCTCACCTCAACCGAAGCCACGTTCACCGTCCCATCGGCTGTCGCGGGGAGCCCGCCGACCAACGGCCCCCACTGTTGACCGGCGCTGGTCCCCACAAACAGCCCGACATTCGTGGCCACATACACGCGCGACGGATCGATCTGATCCACCGAAATCGCTTGCACGGTCGCAGCAATATATGTGTACGGATTGGGGAGCGCCGCGCAGGGAACAAAGCTCGCGCCGGAGTCGCCGCTCACGAAAATGCCGTTGGGCGTCGCCACGTACAGCACCTGGCCATTCTGCGTTCCGCCGATCGCCGTCACCGAGGTCTCGGTTCCCACCGGCAACTGCATCACGGTTTTTCCTGCGTTCGAATAGGCCAGCAGCGGCGCCCCCAGCCTGCTTTTGGTCCCATTGGTGGAAGGAAAATCCGCCGAGTTCGTTGTGCCGGTGACGTAAACGTTGCCCTGCGCGTCCGTCGCCACAGGCCCTCCCGTATCGACGGCGCTGCCGCCGAAATATTTCTCGTAGACCACCACCGGATCGATGGTCAGCGGCATCGCGTGGTTGTATTTGCGCAGCTCGAACCCCACTTCGTTTCCCGCCAGCAGAACATAGCGCCCTTCGATGGGCCGGCGGGCGCCATGATCATTCTGAAAAATTCGCGGCGCCAGTTGCCGCATCTGGCCCAATCGTGTCTCGACGATCACAGCTTCGCCGTCCACGCGCACCACGCGCGCGCCATCAATCGCCACCCGGACTCGGCCGGCCCTCGCCCCCGGCGCTAGTTCCAGATCGTATTCCAGGCGCCCCACCGTGCCGTAAAACACCACGTCAATTCCGGGATATAGGTTCCGGATCCGCGCCTTCGGATACTGCCGCAAGCTTACGGTTCGCCCGCGCATTAAGTACGTGCTCGGAGCAGGCGCGCCCACGCCTTCGACGCGCGCGCGCTGGGAGGCGTGCAAAAAGCGCAGCGTGACGTCGCCGAATTCCACTCGGTCCGCGTGAATGCGAATCGATTGGCCCGCCGCATGGCTCTCAAATATTCCGTTCCGCCGGTCTTCAAAATAGATAGGCCGATCCGGCCTCACGGCGGCGGAAACGCAGCCGAGCCACACGACGGCGAGAAAAAATACTTTGAATGCGGACACACATCCTCCTGGCGGGACGCGGGGATGAATCCATTCTGCCACTGTCCGATCAATTTCCGCTCACCTAATCGATGTACCACGGCACATTAACCACCGCGACGCGCTGGCTTCCCTTTACATAAAGCAGCGCCTTCAGGACCGCCGCCCGCTGGTTGTGGAGGAAATAGTAGTACCAATGCCTCTCCACCAGCTCCGGAATAATCACCGCGAGCTGCCG
>JASIGB010000549.1:0-6225 GCA_030045355.1 Bryobacteraceae bacterium | reverse complement strand
GCGGGCCGGATGGCATCCGCCGGGTGCTCCGCCGTGTGGCGTCGCTCGACGAAGAATTGAGAGCCGAGGCCCTGAGCTTTTCGGCCGCAGGTCCGGCGATTTTCCTCGCAGCCGCGGAGAACCCTCCCGCTCTGATGCTCGCCTGTTCCAAAGACAGCCGTATCAACGCGGGCGATCTGCTCAAACAGGCGCTGGGCGCGGCGGGCGGACGCGGCGGCGGCAATTCCACCCTCGCGCAGGGCAGCTTGCCGTCCGGCTTGGCGTCCAAAGGCGCGCTCGAGGGAGCCATCGCCACGCTCGCCGCCCAACTGAACCTGAGCCTCTGACGCCCGCGTACAGCCTCCGCCTACGCGATTCACCGGTCCGATCGTACTAAGAAGGAACGCTAAAGTTTCCCCGCAAAGTTTCCGAATTCACCGGAAGTGAAACCCGCGAAGTCCCGTGTTGCCGCGTTCACTTTGTTGCTGGCCGCATTGGTGTTCGCCGTCTTTCTTCCGGCGCCGGCCGCGGACCGGCACAAGCTGGATGCCGATCCGGAAACGCAAGAGGGTCTGCTATTGGAACGCATCCAGCAGGAGCCCACCACGCCCCGCAAGCTTGCGCTGCTTGAAAAATACCTCGCCGATTATCCGCAAGGAACATCCCTCGCCTGGGTTTACGAGCAACTGTTGCCCATTTATATGGATGCCATGCAATGGGACCGCGTGCTGGCGTCCGCCGCGGGACTGCTGGCCGCGGATCCCAACGATCTGGAATCCGCGCATGATGCGCTGAAAGCCGCCGAAGCGCTGAACGATGCCGAGGGCAAGGCCAAGTATGCCGAGCTGGCCTGGGATCTGGCGGCGCGCGTACTCCAGACGCCCAAGCCCTCCAGCCCGGACGATCTCGCGGGCTGGACCAAGCGGACTGCTTACGCGCAAGAGGTTCGCGATTATTCCGAATACACCATCGCGACGCTGGCCGCGGCGCAAACCGACGACCTCAAGCGCGCCGAGCTCACACTCGCGCTACAAGAGCGGAACCCCGGGAGCAAGTACATGGCTTTGACCAAGAAGCCCACGGTGATTGAGCTCGCGAAACTCGACCCCAAGAAAGCTCTGCAGCTCGCCCAAGAAGGCCTGGAAAAAGATCCCGACAACGTCGACTTCCTGATGGTGGTCGCCAATCACGACATGAGCCTGGAGAAGGACCTGCCGCAGGTGTTGCGCTACTCGCTGCACATCTTGGAGCTGCTCGACGGCAAGCCGCAGCCGGAAGGGATCGCGCCGGCGGAATGGGACAACAAAAGGGCCAAATATACGGGTTGGGCGAGCTGGATGGCCGGCGTCGTGTACGCCAAGCAGGCGCGCTATGGATTGTCGGACCGTTATCTGCGGGCGGCGCTCGCGAACATCCAGGACGAGCCGCGCTTGCTCGCGGCGGCGTACTTTTACTTGGGCTACGCCAATTACGCCCTCGCCGGAGAACTGGCCGACAAGGGCCGCGCCCTTGACGCCGTGAAGTTTAGCAAGCTCTGCGCGGACATCGATTCGCCGTTCCGCGTGCTCGCGCTCAAGAATCTGGAGTCGATCCGCAACGACTACAACGTCGAATAGCGCCGGCAAATGGGACCGCGTTGAAGTGGATTTGACCCGTGACTGACCCCAGGCACTTGCATTTAGACCCCCAATTGCGTCAAGCTGGATAGTTTTCCACGCTTCATGCGGGTCAGAGTTCTGTACCACGATCATTGTTTCGACGGCGCTGCGTCCGCGGCCTATTTCAGCCGCTTTTACCAGGAAAAATACGCGCCCGACGCCGTTTTCGAATTCACCGGCCTGGCGCACAAAGCTTCACAGCTTTTTGAAGACAGCCTGTTCGACGGCGACGTCAACGCCATCGTGGATTTCAAATATTCGCCCCATCCGCGCCTCACCTGGTGGTTCGATCACCACCAGAGCGCGTTCTTAAGCCCCGAGGACGCCGAGCACTTCCGGCACGATCACAGCGGCCGCAAGCTCTACGACCCCTCCTACAGCTCCTGCACCATGTTCATTGCCGACGTCGCGCGCGAACGCTTCCAGTTCACCGCGCCGGATCTCGCCGAACTGGTCGACTGGGCCGATATCATCGACGGCGCCCGGTACTCAAGCGCCCAGGAGGCCGTCGAGTTGAAAGCGCCCGCCATGCAGCTCACGCTGGTGATCGAAAGCGCGAAGGGCTCGGAAATCATCCACAAGATCATCGGCTGGATGCGGCGCTGCAAGCTCGCCGAGATCGTCCAGCAGCCAGAAATCCAGCAGCTCTACGCGCCGCTCTATGAGCGGCACATCCGTTCCATCGACATCATCAAGAACCGCGCCCAGAACGCCGGCGGCGTAGTCTATTTCGACCTGATCTCGGACGGCCTGGAAGGCTACAACAAATTCATTCCTTATTACTTGTTCCCGAATTCAACCTACACGGTTTCGGTGAGCACTTCCAGTTTCCGGACCAAAGTTTCCGTCGGCTCCAATCCGTGGGCCAAGGAGCCTGTCCGGCACAACCTCGCCACCATCTGCGAGCGCTATGGCGGCGGAGGGCATCCGCGCGTGGGCGCGATCAGTTTTGAGATTGGCGCCACCGAGCAGGCGCGTCAGGTGGCGCAGGAGATTCGAAAAGAGCTGGGGAGTTAGCGCTGGCTACGCGCCCGCGCGCCGCGCTGCTGCTTCGGCGAACTGCGCCGTGTCGGTGTACTGCTGGAAGCCCACGATCTTGCCGTTCTGGAAGCGCATGACATGCACGAACTGCGCGTGCACTTTCGCGCCCGTGGCTTTATAAACCCCGCCGTAGCGCCCGAACACCACCACGGTATCGCCGCCATCCACGAATTCTTCCGGCGTCGCTGAAAAACCCTCCCAATCGGCCACCAGCCGGCCGAACACGCCGCTCAGCACCGCGTCCAGCCCGACGTACGGATTCTTGTCGGCGTATAGGAAATTCTCAGCCTCATTCCACACGACCTGCGGATCGATCAGCCCGATCGCGGCCGGAACGTCCCCGCGTGCCATCGCGGCGTAGAATCCCTCGGCAAGCTGTCTATTTTGTCCCATGTCCCCTTCTTTCCCCGCGATTATGGCACAGTCCGCCGGGAAGCCGGTAGTGTGAGCTCCCAAACACCTTAGTGAGTAGTACGCGGGGCTAGCTGGGTCCAGGTTTAAAACCGATGCCTTAAATCGGGCATGAGATGTTATACTCGGTTTTCCGAGCGTCCGAAACATAACTGCAATGGTGCATCGCCTGCGATACATCCTCCCCGTAGTGGTGCTCCTGGTTTTCGGTGGATGGCTGTACAGTGACGACATCCCCAAGCCGGACATCGGCGCAGCTATCCAGAATCTCCAGGCCACGCTCTCCGAGCTCCAAAACCAGATCAAGGATCTGCAGTCCTCGGTGAAGGAGCTCGCTCGGGAAGCGAAAGAAGCGAAGGCCATTCAAAAATCAGCCAGGGAGGCCAATAGCCCGAAGCCGGAAGCGCGGGCGCGGGAAACCGCGACCGTCCCCGCTCCTAAGGATTCCGCCGCGGCCTGGCAGCGCGCCCAGGAAGCCTACGACCGCGGCCGCCGCGCCGAGGATTTGAAGTCCTACGGCTCGGCCGTCGAATCGTTCACCGAAGCCATTGACCTGGATGCCAAGAACGATTCGGCCTTCCTGCATCGCGGCTATGCGCATTTCTATCTCGGCGATTTCGCGCTCGCTGTTTCCGATATCACCCGCTCCATAGAGCTGCAACCCAATAATTCGCGCGCCTACGCGATGCGCGCTTCGGCGTTTGCTTCGAGCGGCCGGACCAAGGAGGCTCTGGCCGACATCTCCGAGGCGATCCAGCGCGATCCAAGAAGCGCGGAGAATTTCCTGCTGCGCGCCGGCATTCACGAACAGACCGGCCAGGCGCAGGACGCCCTGAACGATTACACGGAAGCCATTCGCCTGGCGCCGGAATCGATCAAGGCGTATCTGGGACGCGCCGCGATTCTCCGCACGCACGGGCGTGCTCAGGAATCGCTCGCTGATTGCAGCAAGGCGATCCAACTCAACCCGTCCGACGCCGCCGCGTACGTGTGCCGCGCGCAATTTTATTTGGCGACCGCAGTGCCGCAGCGGGCGGTGGAGGACATCGACCGCGCGATGCTGATCGGACAGAATCCCGCCGAGGCCGCCAATTTGCTGAACGCCGCGCGGAAAATCATCGACCGGCAATCGCCGCCGCCCGCGCCCTCCGTGGTGGTCGCCGAAGCCCAGCCTCCAGCGCCGGTTGTCTCGCCCGCGCAGCCTCAAGCCGCACCCGCGCCTACGCCAGCACCGGAAGCTGGGCCGACGCCCGCGCCAACCGTGGCGGCAGAGCAGTCGCGGCCGGTGGTGAAGCCGCCGATCGCACCGTCGCACGCTGTCGAACATGCTCGGGTAGCGATCCCGCCGGCGGTTAAAGCGCCGTCCCTGAAGCCGCCGCAGGTGATCACGCCTCCGCTGGTTGCCGCAAAGGCGGTCACTGCACCGGCGTCTGGCGGCCACGATGCCAATCGTTTCTATCGCCAGGGCCGCTATTTATCCGAGCAGGAAAAGTTCGACGAGGCCGTGCAGGCTTTCGATCAAGCCATTCACATCGACCCCACGCACGCTCTCGCGCTCAACGCCCGCGGTTATGCGCGCCTCAGGCTGCATAACTACCAGGGCGCGATTGACGATTGCACGCTCGCGATCCGCCTGAACCCGAATTACACCAACGCCTACGTCAACCGCTCCGTCGCCCGCCGTGCGATGGGCGACCTGGCCGGCGCGCGCGACGATTTGCGGCACGCCACGGAATTATCGAGCGTCGCGCAAGCGGCGATCGCGAAGCAGTAAGCCAGGCTCCCAAAGCCAATCGCCAAGGGGGCGCCGCAGCCCGAGGCTAACGGATCTTGGCGCCCTTTGAAAGGTTGTGTCTTGCACAGAGCAGTTGTACGTTTTCTGCCCTAATCGAAGTCCCACCCAGAGAATACGGCAGATCATGATCGAAGTGTAGCTCGTCACTCGCGCCGCAGAGTACGCACTTTCCACCGTCGCGCTTCCACACCTCCATCTTGACGATTGTCGGAATTACTCGGCGCCGTCCACCTACCGCGGAGGCCTCGCGCCTTGAGGGCTCGCTATTGTCCTCGATCGCAACCAACTTGAACTTAAATACTGTCCGTCGCTCGTCGGACTCGCGCCACGCGTCCACCAGGTGGAAGAGACCATTGTAGGACCAGATGCCATCACGGATCTTCTCATAGACCTTCACTGGGTGCGGCGGCTCTAACCCCTTCTTAAAGCCGAGGGCCGCTCGAAGGAACTTTCCGTTTTCCGTGAGGGTCCCTGAAGGAGTGAACTGCGGCTGATCAATTGCTTTAGGATCAGGACAAGCCCCAGAACGGGGAGTGTCGTGACCCTCATAGATGATCGTCGAACCATCGTCCTCGAATCGGTCAACGTAGGGGGCATTGTGCCGTACCGACATCGGAATGACAGAGTGACCTCCGCCCAGTTCGAAATTCATTCCCCGCTGAAGACTTGATCCCTGGCGCTGACACATCTCGAAGTAGGAAATGATCTCGTTGTCCACTAGAGCCTCCTATTGCAGTGAGCGTTTACTCGTCGAGCAATAAGCGCCGCCAATCCCGCGCGGCGAAGGCCGCGCCAACAACCAAATCCCGCGCGACCGAATGGGAGCGCTATTGCAGCGGCAAATTGTCTTGCCCGTTTCCCTCGCCTTCGCCGGGGATCACGGCCGGAATCACGGACGCCGCCGCCACCTGATCGCCATCTTCCATCCGCACCAGGCGCACGCCCTGCGTGGACCGCCCGGCCTGCCGGATCTCGCCGGATTCCAGCCGAATGATCTTGCCGTCGCGCGTGATGATCATCAGGTCCGTGTCTTCCTTCACCGAAAGAATCGCCACCACCTTGCCGATCTTCGGCGTGATCTTCATGTTGATCACGCCCTTGCCGCCGCGCGCGGTGAGCCGGTAATCTTCCAGCGGCGTGCGCTTGCGGTAGCCGTTCTCGGAGATCGAGAGGCTCAGGCCCAGACTGGGTTAGAATCGCGGGAGTGAAGCAAAAGACTCTGGATCAAAACGACGTTGATCTTCTCGTCAGTCGCCAGGAAGATCACTTTTTCGATCGAAAAGACCTACGCGCTAGTGGGAAGACGGTCCAGAAGATTGCTGTCGCTTTTGCTAATGCTGA
>JASIGB010000548.1:0-3190 GCA_030045355.1 Bryobacteraceae bacterium | reverse complement strand
AATTGTGAGACCGGCCGGAATCTCCAGCTCAAGGCCGTAATCGCGGCCAGGTTGCACGGTTTGAAAGTGAACGCGCCTCACGCGGGCGAGCATTGCCGAATCCATGCCCGCGGCCTGCTCCTTATGCTGTTCGTCCGGACTAAGGGGCTGCAGCACGGCCAATACCGTGCCGCTCGATCGCACCACCAGCGCCGCGTCCGGCACCATAAATGGCGGATCGGCGCGATCGGTGATGAACGACACCGAGGCGTACATTCCGGGCAGGAGCACTCTCTTGGGATTTTCTACGTCTACCTCGGTCAGGAGCGTCCTGGACTGAGCGTCCAGGGAGTCGGAGGTGCGCGTCACTTTTCCCGGATAGCTCTGATCGGGAAGTTGCTGCACCGTGACGGTTGCGGGCTGGCCCACGCGGATATCCGGGGCATTGGTTTGTGGAACCGAGACCAAGATCCGCAGCTTCCCGATTTCGGCCACACGAAACAGCTCGCCGCCACTGGGAACATCGGAAGGACCGGCGGCGTTCTGGCGCGCGGGCCCTGGATTGGAATTCGCGGCGGAGATGAGCGCGCCGACATCGACGTTTCGTGAGGTGATGACGCCGTCAAACGGCGCGGTGATGCGCTCGTAACCTTGCAGCGCCAAAACGCGGTCCAGGGTCGCTTGACTCGCGTCCATATATTCCTGCATGGCCCGCACGGTCTTTTGCTGGGCCACAACGTTCGCCGCCGATGTTTTGGCCGCGGTGGATTGATTGTCGCCGTCCTGCCGCGATACCGCGCCGTCGGCGGTCAATACCTTGTACCTTTGCCAAGTGATCTCCGCTAAATCGCGCGTGGCGATGAGCTGATCGAGCGTGGCTTGAGCTTGACCGAGTTGGCCTTCAGCTTGCGCTACCGTCGCACGCGCCGTAGATACCTGTTCATCGAGATCCGGCGCTTCGACGTCGGCGAGTCGTTGCCCCGCGTGCACGCGATCGCCGATATCGACATATCGTTTCTTCAAATAACCGGTGGCCCGGGCGTAGATGTACGCCTCCGTGATGGGCGTGATGTTTCCCGGCAGCGTCAATTGAATATTTTTCGGTGCGCGCTTCACCAGGGAGGCATTCACCAGGGGCGGCGTGATGCCGCGGATTCTCGCCGCAGCGTCCAGTTGCTTCGTTGTCCGCTCGCGCGGTAAATACCCGAGGAAATAAAAAGCGGACGCCACGATGAGAATGAAGGCAACAGCGAGCAGTGTGCCGATGGGCCGGTGATGGACTTCATTTGGATTCGGGACGTTCATGAGTTGGGAACCTCTCCCGCTTCTTCGGCGATCCGGCGATCCATGTCCAGCGGGGCTTTCTTGCGAAGCAGCGTGTAAATGATCGGGACGAAGAATAGAGTGGTGGGCGTGGCGAACAAAAGGCCGCCGATCACCGCGCGCCCCAAAGGAGCATTTTGCTCGCCCCCTTCGCCCAAGGCAAAGGCCATGGGAAGCATGCCGATGATCATGGCCAGCGCCGTCATGGTCACCGGGCGGATGCGCGTGAACCCCGCCGATAGAGCGGCCTCGACCGCGCTTTTTCCCGCTGCGCGCTCGTCGTTTGCAAACGTAACCAGCAGGATGCTATTGGCGGTAGCAACGCCGATGCCCATGATGGCGCCCATGAGCGCGGGAACGCTCAGAGTGGTGCGGGTGAGGTACAGCATCCAGAGCATGCCGGCCATCGCGCCGGGAAGGGCCATCAAGATGATAAACGGATCCAACCAGGATTGAAAATTGATGGCCATTATCAGATAAACCAGCACCACCGCGAAGATCATGCCCAGGCCGAGACGAGTGAAGGAGGTCCGCATCGTGTCCACCTGCCCGCGCAGATCAATGGTGGTTCCGCGCGGCAGCGACGAGCGCGCTTTGGCGATGATCCCGTCGACGTCGGCCGCGAGGCCTCCTAAATCCCGCCGGTCCGGACTCGCGAAAATGTCGACCACGGGTTGAATGTCGTAATGACTTTCCACCTCGGGCGAGTTGTTCCTTTTCAGCCGGGCAAGGTTGTAGAGCAACTCCTTTGAGCCGCCCGCAAGGGCCGTAATCGGGGTGCGTTGCATCGCGTCCAAGGTGTTGATCTTGTATTGCGGCGTCTGCGCCGCTACCTGGTAGTTCACTCCGTTCTGTGGATCCAGCCACTCGTTCGGCGCCACCTGGCCGCTGGCCGATAGCGAAATCAGCAGGCTGCTGGCTACGTCTTTCTGCGTCATCCCGGCTTCATCGGCCAGGATTCGATCGACGTTCACGTCCACCGTAGGGTAATCTTCTCGCTGGCGCACAAACACGTCCACCGTCCCCGGGAGTTTGGCGATTTCGTCGTGCAGTTTTTGGGCGGTCTCGGAGTCCACATCCAAATTGTTACCGGTCACCTGAACGTCGATTGGCGCCGGCAAGCCGAAGTTGAGAATTTCACTGGTAATGTCGGCTGCCTGGAAAAAAAAGTCGTCGGCCGGAAACTGCGCGGAAAGGATTGTTCGAAGTTTTCTGGCGTAGTCGAGCGTGGGACGGTGATCCGGTTTGAGCGAAATCAGAATATCGCCGTCGCCGTTGCCGTTGGTGATGGTGTTGCTGAATGCCAGGTTGATGCCGGAATTCGGTAATCCTATGTTGTCGAGGATCGAATCGAGTTCCTGGGGCGGAATCACCCGGCGAATTTCGCTTTCAATGGACGCAAAGATAGCCGCGGACTCTTCGATGCGAGTGCCGGTGGGAGGGCGCACGTGCAGCCGCATCTGCCCGGCATCGACATAAGGAAAGAAGTTCTCTCCCACGATTGTGATCAGGCCGACCGAAGCGAGCGCGAAAGCCAGGAAAGCTCCGCCGGTGATGGCACGGTGCGCGAGCACCCAGGCGAGCAGGCGGCGATAACCGTCACGATATTCCTCGAATTTCCGGTCAAAAGCCTCATGGATGTGCCAGATCGGACCGGCGGAACGGGCGGCCGCTACAGCTTCCTCGCCACCTTGATAGAGCGGCATCTCCGATGGCAGCAGGTAATGCACCAGGGTCGGCACCACGGTGCGGGTGAGCAGATAAGACGTCAGCATCGCGAACACCACGCCCATGGCCAGCGGTGTGAACAAATATTTCGCCGCGCCGGAGAGCATGAGAACGGGAACGAAGACGATACAGATGCACAGAGTGGAGACGAAGGCCGGTA
>JASIGB010000547.1:0-3314 GCA_030045355.1 Bryobacteraceae bacterium | reverse complement strand
TAACCCGATGAGAGGCGTCTGGCCGATAGCGGGGATCACCATATCGCAGAGCAAATGAAAATTCGAGCCGGGAATCCCGACCGGTACATCAGCGCCCTCGTCGTTGAGGCGCATGCACTCGAGCGATGCGATGCCGCCCGCCGGGTACGTGTGGATCGCCACCGGCTGGGCCAGCCATTCAAAAGTGACGCCCTCGCTCTTGGCGTGCTCGTACTCGAAGCCAAACGCCGGCAGTTCATTTTCCGTTCTGCGATACACGATGGTCACCCGGGCAGCGCCCAGCCGCCGCGCCGCGTTGGCCGCATCGATCGCTGTATTGCCCGCGCCAACAACCACCACATGGTTGCCGACCTTGAGTCCTCCCGCGGTCTTGTATCGGGCGATGAACTCCAGTGCGTCCACGACGTCGGGATGATTGGCGCCGGGAATGCGCAATTCGTTCATCGCGCCCAGGCCGATTCCCAGGAAGATCGCGTCGAAGTCGTTTTCGAGCGCGGCCAGGTCGCTTTCACTTTGGACCGATTCGCCGAAGCGGAACTCGACACCCAGCTCGCGGATGAGCGCGACCTCGCGCAGGCTATCGGGCGCGCGCAGCTTGTACTCCGCTACGCCGTAGGTGTTCAATCCGCCGGGCAACATGCGCCGCTCGATCACCGCTACGGAAAATCCTTGCTGCGCCAGTTCCGCCGCGCAGGCAAGCGACGCCGGACCGGCTCCAATGCACGCGACGCGCTGCCTGCTCTTCGCGACTGATTTGGCGGGCAGCCGGCCGCCGCGTTCGTAGAAGAAGTCCATCGCGCGCCGTTGCAGGCGTCCGATCTGGATGGGCTGTTTGTTATACCGCAACAGCACGCACGCGCCTTCACATAGGATGTCCACCGGGCATACGCGCGAACAACTGGAGCCCAGAATGTTCGACTCCAGAATGGTCAGCGCCGAACCTATCAAGTTGCCGGTGGCGATCTTTTGGATGAACCGCGGCACGTCGATGTGCGTCGGGCAGGCGGCCGTGCAGGGCGCATTAAAACAATTGAGACAACGCTGCGCTTCGACCAGCGCTTCTTGGGGTGTGAAGGCTGGATGCAGGTCCGGGAACCGGCGCGCGATCTCCGGGTGGTCCTGGAAATCGAAGGGAACCGCACCGCCCATCCTCTAGGTCTACCAAACCGGGGGATTCCGCGTCCAATCCGTTACCAACGAGGTTACATGGTTGCGATTTCCCGCGTGCTAGTACACGCTGGGAATCTCCCGAGGTGCATTTTCCTGCGATTCCGAGTATCATCGATCAAAACAGCAGGATTAAACTAAGGACTCGATTTGGCGATGGCACGCGAGAACGAGGATTTTTTCCACATTTTGGTGACCGACGATGATCCGGCGTTCGTCCATGCGCTCCGGCGGATGGTTGAAACCATCTCACGTCCCTGCGAACTGCATTGGGCCAAGGATGGCTTGGACGCCTTGGACTTTCTGCATCGACGAAACTCGCATCGCGAAGCGCCCACACCGCACGTCATTCTCATGGACGTTGAGATGCCGCGTATGAACGGCCTGTTAGCCTTGCGGGCCATCAAAAGCGACGCCGCGCTCAGGGAGATTCCCGTCATCGTCCTCTCGGGCGCGGCCCTGCCCGCGGTAGTGCGCGCGACGTACCTGGATCATGCCAATGCCTTCGTACGAAAGGCGCGGGACCTCCATCGGCTCGGGGAGTTGTTGCGGGCGATCGAGGCGTTTTGGATGCGGTTCGCGGTCTTGCCACATCGGACCTCGTTAGCGAATAGTGACATGGGAACCACGATTGCTCGAAAGCGGCGGGAGGTTGATCGCCCCGCGATGCCATCTTCGGATTCCACTCCTTCCACACATTGCGCTGAGCATCATCGTCTGATGACGCGCCTTGGCGCCGCCGTCAAGGAATTACTGGCACTACATGAACAGCAGTTCCAGGCAATCATCCAAGGTGACACGGAATGCAATCGGTTCGATTTGCTCATTCACATGGCGAATGAGAAGAAGCAAGAGGCGAAATACGCCTATTTGCGCCATGCGGAATCGCACGGCTGCTCGAATGCACATGCCGCCGCTAACGCCAGTGGAACGGGAAGCAATTACCGACGGTGTCCTGAAAATACAATCCATCCAGGCGTCCCTGGATCAGGTTGAGGACGAAAAAATTCCTGACATGAGCGAAATTCAGAAGTGTCTGCGCGCCGCGTACCGCAGCTTGCGGACCGCGTTGCAGCAAGCGCCCTAGCCACAGCCAGCTCCCGCGAGCCTCCGGGGATGGGCTGGCCGCGCAGGCCGAGCGCACACCGCTTGCTAAACTGGTAGCTTCCCCATGGAACTGGAAAAAACGTACGAGCCCCAGCGCTTCGAGCCCCGTTGGGCCGAATGGTGGGTTCAGTCGGGTATTTTTCACGCCGATTCGCACGCGCCGGGCCCGCGATTTTCGCTCGCCGTGCCACCGCCCAACGTCACCGGATCGCTGCACATCGGCCACATGCTGGATCACACCGTGATCGACACCGCCACGCGCTGGCATCGCATGCGCGGAGACAATACGCTGTTCCTGCCGGGCACCGATCACGCCGGCATCGCGACCCAGATGCTGGTAGAGCGCGCGCTGGCCGCCGAAGGCATTTCACGGCGTGAGATTGGGCGGGAAGAGTTCGTGCGCCGCGTCTGGGAGTGGAAGGAAAAATACGGAAATCGCATTACGTCGCAGATGAAGCGCATCGGCGATAGCTGCGATTGGAGCCGCGAGCGCTTTACGCTGAATTCGGATCTGTCGCGCGCGGTGTTGGAAGCGTTCGTGCGATTGTACGAGCGCGATCTCATTTATCGCGGCACCTACATGGTGAACTGGTGCCCGCGCTGCTCCACCGCGCTCTCCGATCTCGAAGTCAAGCACGAAGACACGCAGGGCAGCTTGTGGCACATTCGTTATCCGGTGAACGGCGCGAGTTCGCGCTACCTGATTGTCGCGACCACGCGGCCCGAGACCATGCTGGGCGATACTGCCGTGGCCGTGAATCCGGCCGATGCGCGCTATGGCGATCTCGCGGGGCAAAGTGTCATGCTCCCGCTGATGAATCGGACCATCCCGGTGATCTTCGATGAAATCGCCGATCCGCAATTCGGCACCGGGGTGGTGAAAGTGACGCCGGCGCACGATCCCAACGATCTTGAAGCGGGCAAGCGCCACGATCTTGCGCAAATCAAGGTCATCGGCGAAGACGGGCGCATGACCGCGGAGGCCGGCGCTTACGCCGGGCTCGATCGCTTCGAAGCGCGCAAACGCATCGTGGCGGATC
>JASIGB010000546.1:0-5051 GCA_030045355.1 Bryobacteraceae bacterium | reverse complement strand
GCATTTGCGCTTCGATGGACGCAGGATTCGCGCCGGGTTGGATGCGGCCGATTAGCGCCAGCCAGTGAACGTCGGGTTTGCCGATGTCGGCATCCGTTTCGATGGCTGGCTCGGTGTTCAGCGGCAAATAGAAGTCGGGCGGACTGGGGCGTAGCGCGTCGCCGAAGAATCCCGGCGGCGCAATTCCCACCACCGTGACCGGCTTGCTGTCGAGATCGAAGACGCCGCCGACTACGGCGGGGTCGAGAGCGTACTTTTCCTGCCACAGGCGATAGCTCATCACGGCAACAGGCGGAGCGCCGGGTTGGTCGTCTTCGGGTATTAGGGTGCGTCCGGCATAGGCTCCAACGCCGAACGTGGTGAAGTAATTGCCGGAAACGAATTCTCCCGGAAATGTTCGGGCTTCTTCGGTGGCGCCGGCGCGGCGGACACCAAACAGCGGCTCCGGAGCAGGGAAAGCCGCCAGTTGCGAAAAGCCTCGCGTGTGGTCCCGAAGGAATTTGTAGAGTTCGTACGAAACCAGGGAGAATTCGGAGTCCTGGCTATATCCGCCCAAGTAGCAGCACTCCGCTTCTTTCCCCAGACGATATAGTTGCTCCGGCTTAGCCACCGGCAGCGACTTCAACAGAACCGCATCCACCAACGTGAAGATCGAGGTAGTTGCGCCTATGCCGAGCGCGAGCGTCAGCACGGTGGCGGCGGTGAACGCCGGGGCTTTCCGCAGGCGGCGGAAGGCATGGCGGGCGTCTTGGAAGAGCGTTTCGAGCGCCGGGAGCCCGCTTTGGTCGCGATATTCTTCGCGGATCGCCTCCACGGCGCCAAACTTCAGCAGAGCCTGACGTCTGGCTTCGGCGGGTGCGAGACCCACCCGAACGTTTTCGGCGGTTTGCAGCGCAATGTGCTCTTCGATTTCAGCCTGCCAACGCTGGTCGCCGCGGCGGGTGGCCCAGAACGCCAGCCGGTGCAGGAAGCGCCGCAGCGCTCTCATTGCAAATCCTCCGTTTTGACCGCGAAAAACCGGCTAACAATGGCCGCTGTCTGTTCCCAGCCGCGCGTCTCGGCCTCCAGCCGCTTGCGGCCGGCGCGCGTCAGCTTATAAAACCGCGCCTTGCGGTTATTTTCCGAGATGCCCCATTCGGATGCGATGGAACCCTCCTGCTCCAGCTTCAACAACACCGGATAGAGCGTTCCTTGGTTGACGGCCAGCAGATCGCCGCTGATCTGCTCAATGCGCCGCGCGATGCCGTAGCCGTGCAGCGGCCCCAGCAGATCCAAAGTCTTCAGCGTCATGAGCGCCAGCGTACCCTGCAGGACCTCGGTCTTGTCCTTGGGGGCCTTCTCCTTGGAGGGCTTTTCTTTCGGCACATCCATTTGGGTTTCCAACAGGAAGCATGCCACATCTTCATTGGGAAAGCAACAGGAATCTTTGCGCCACGTGCCCCCGATGTCCGAGGGCCGCCTGGCGGATTTTGCCCGCCGTAAAGTGCGTATATAATCGAACGGGCGATAGCCCGGTTCACCGTAGGGAGACATTTATGAAACCGATTTTGTTTGGCGCGATGCTCGCGCTGGGTTCCCTGTGCACGCTGCCGGTTTGGGGACAAACCGGAGCGGCCAATGGCGAGTGGCGCTCATACGGCGGAGACCTCGGAAATACGCACTATTCGCCGCTCGATCAGATCAACGCCGCCAATTTCAACAAGCTCGAAATCGCGTGGCGATTCAAGACGGTGAACCTCGGAGCGCGCCCGGAATTCAACTTCGAGGGTACGCCGCTGATGGCGGACGGCGTCATTTATTCCACCGCCGGAACGCGCCGTGACGTGGTGGCGCTGGATGCCGCCACTGGTGAACTGTTGTGGGTGCACCGTGAGAACGAAGGCGAACGTGGCAAGGTGGCACCGCGCCAGTTGTCGGGCCGCGGACTAGCTTACTGGACCGACGGCTCCGAGGAGCGCATCCTCTACGTGACCCCGGGCTACCGCTTGGTCGCGCTGGATGCCAAGACCGGCATTCCCGTTCCGAGCTTCGGCGTCAACGGCGTAGTGGACCTGAAAATGAACGATGATCAGGAGATCGATCCGCTGAGCTCGGAAATTGGACTGCACGCCGCTCCCGTGGTGGCGGGCGACGTCGTCATCGTCGGCGCGGCGCACAAGCCCGGCGGCATTCCCACGAGCAAGACCAACGTGAAGGGCTTCGTCCGCGGGTTCGACGTGCACAGCGGCAAGCGGCTGTGGATCTTCCACACCATCCCTCGCGCGAACGAATTCGGATACGACACCTGGGAGAAAGATTCCGCCTCCTACACCGGCAACACCGGCGTCTGGGGACAGATCAGCGTCGACCCGCAATTGGGGATGGCGTTCATCCCGGTGGAACTGCCGACCGGCGACTTCTACGGCGGCCATCGCCCGGGCAACAATTTGTTCGGCGAAACTCTGCTGGCCGTCGATCTGAAGACCGGCCAGCGCAAATGGCATTACCAGTTAGTGCATCACGGCATCTGGGACATGGACATCCCGGACGCTCCGATGCTGGTGGACATCAGCATCAATGGCCAAACCGTGAAGGCCGTGGCGCAGCCCACCAAGCAAGCGTTCCTGTACGTCTTCAATCGCGTGACGGGACAGCCGATCTGGCCGATCGTGGAGCGGCCGGTGGAGCAATCCACCGTGCCGGACGAGAAAACAAGTCCCACGCAACCGTTCCCCACCAAGCCGCCGGCTTACGATCTGCAGGGGCTCACCACCGACGATCTGATCAATTTCACGCCCGAGCTGCACAAAGAAGCCTTGGATCTGGTTTCGCATTATCATCTGGGCCCGGTGTTCACGCCGGGCGTGCTCAGCAAGCCGGAAGGTCCCTGGGCGACGCTTGCGCTCGCGACCGCGGGCGGCGGCACCAACTGGCCGGGCGGGTCTTACGATCCGGAAACGCACATCGCCTATATTCCGTCGCAGCGCTCGGTGACCGAGATCGGGCTGATTCCCGGCGATCCGAAGCGCACCGACATGGCGTACATGTCCGGCAGCGCCCAGCCCAAGAAGCCGGGCGACCGGCAGGGGCCTTTCGGCCTCAATTTGCACGGTCTGCCGCTCGAGAAGCCGCCATATGGAAGCATCACCGCGATCGATTTAAACAAAGGCGAGATTCTGTGGCATATCGCCAACGGCGACACTCCCGATGAGATTAAGGACAATCCCTTGCTCAAAGGCGTGGACATTCCGCGCACCGGACGGTCGGGCGTGTTCGGCGTCCTGGTGACGAAGAGCCTGTTGATTTGCGGCGAGCGCAGCGCCGGTAAATCGCCGACCATGCTGCGGGCGTATGACAAGGCTACTGGCCGGGAGGTCGGAGCGGTGGCCATGCCCGCCGGACAGACGGGCACGCCGATGACGTACATGTTCCAGGGCAAGCAATACATCGTGGTCGCGGTGGCGGCGGGCGGATTCCCGGCCGAGTTGGTCGCGTACCGGCTTGCCGAAGAGTAGCGCGCAGCGCGCTAAAGCAAGTCGCTTACTTCGACCTTGCGGCGGGTTCCATGCCCGCATCGCGGATCGGCGCGGCGGCGGAAGAGCCGGTGAGCGCATGAATGAAACGCTCGGAAGCTTCGCGGTTCTTCGTGGCACTCGCGATCGCGGCCGACAAAACAACCGGCCGTTGAAATTCCGCCGGGACCGGGCCGGCCAACTGGACCCCGGGCACGTGCACGATTTCGCTGACCAACCCCAGCGCGATATCGACGTTGCCGGCGGCGAGACTTTTCATCGATTCCCCGGCGCCCGCCTGGAAGACGGTCTTATCGCGTAGCGCGTCCGTGAGTCCCAGCTTTTCAAACATGTCCAGGAACGCGGGCGTTCCCGCGCCCACCTTCACATACCCGATGGATTTGGCGGCGAGCAGCGTTTGCTTGATGGCTTGCGCCGTGCTCACATCGGGTTTCGGCATACCGGCGCGGACGGCGACGCCGATGTTGCTCTGGGCGAGATCCATTTTCGTTCCCGCGGCCACCTTGCCGTCTTTGACGAGTTCGTCGATTACCTGCGGCGTCACCACGAGCAGATCGAACGGTTGGCCTTGATCGATGGACTCCTTCAGATTGCGCGAGGCGCCGAATTCGATGTTCACCTTCTTACCCGACGCGCGCTCGGCCTTCGGCAGCAGCTTTTCCATCGCCGCGCGGAAGCCGTTGGAGCACACCACGTGCAGCTCGGCGTTCTGGGCTGGCAGGGTTTCGAGCGCCAGCAGTGCGAATGCGGGAAGCAGCGCGGATTTCGCGAATTTGGCCATAATTTCTTCCTCCTATTGCTTCGGTGTGATTTTTACGATGGTCGCCGTGAAGTGCTGGCCCGGTTCCAGCCAGAATTGGTGTGGTGCACCTTTGGGAACGTAGAGGGAGTCGCCGGCTTTCACCGGATACTTGGTGCCACCATCGATGGAATCGCCGCGGATTTCGCCGGGGCCCGACGGCTTGCCGTTGACGATCTTGCCGCCGATGATGACGGCTCCTTCGCCTTCGCGAAAGAAGATGAAGTCGGCTTGTTCGGTGTGGATCTCGGCGCGCGAATTTCCTTCGCGATACAGGATGAAGGCGGAGTCCATCAGGCGCGATGTTCCCAGGCCCGCCTGTTTGTTGAGCCGCGAGGTGGCGGCTTGGTCCAGCTCTTTGGTCTGATCGGCGCTCCAGTAGACGGGCGCGGTAGGATCGGCCGCCCACAGCGGAACGAGCGATGCCACTACGAGCAGCAGATTTTTGTGCATAATCTCTCCTAAGGCAAGGCGAACACCCAGACCGCTCCGCCTTCGGGAACTTCGGGATATTCGCCCGGAAAAGCCCGATCCAGAGTGGTCTCGTCGCCGCGGGAATCGCCGCCCCAACCGGAAAGAACCGCGAC
This sequence comes from Bryobacteraceae bacterium, assembly GCA_030045355.1. Taxonomy (GTDB): domain Bacteria; phylum Acidobacteriota; class Terriglobia; order Bryobacterales; family Bryobacteraceae; genus Palsa-89. The sequence continues at coordinate 153 of JASIGB010000546.1, read as the reverse complement.
GTATTGCTTGCCGTCGATCAGGAACGTGGTGGGCGGCGCGAGAATGCCAGAGTTGGCGGGAAACTCCCACAGGATCTTGCCCGTGGCGGCGTCAAATGCGTGGAATTTGCGATCGTTGGTGCCGCCGGTGAACACCAAGCCCCCGGAGGTGGC
>JASIGB010000545.1:0-7337 GCA_030045355.1 Bryobacteraceae bacterium | reverse complement strand
CAATCATCCACGTGTTCGCAAGCAGGCACACGCTGGTTGAAACCTTCGATATCTTGGCGTCCGTGGCCGTCTATCTGGGCGCGACTTCCCTCGAAAACGTTTTTCAAAGTCACCGGTTTCAAAAAGCAGGATTCCTGCTCATACTGATCGACAGCATCCTCATTGTGTCGTTTGCCGTAGCAGGTTTCCACATCACCTTTCTTCTTTTTGGACTCATGAACGGTCTCTTTTCTCGGGCAGTTCAAGTATTTGTCACCCGGAAGGTCGCGCGCGCCGGCATCGTCGTGGTTTGTTTTCCGCTGGCCGGACTCGCTTTGGCTCTGCTGCGATCACCGGTTTCTCAGGTTGCCCTCGCGGCGACTTGCGCCAGTTGGTTAGCCATGGGGGTCGGTTATCTATTCATGATCCATTTCGCGGCGCGTGTCGATGTAGGGCTCATGAACGGCCTCCGGCGAGTTCGATAGGGTTATTGAGGCGTTTATATGAGAACGTTTAGCATTCTGGTTGGCGGCTGCTTGCTATTTGCGCTCGTCCCATCCGGCGCCGCGCATTTCAGACTGTTGGAGCCCGCATCTTGGCTGGTGGAATCCGAGGATCTCGGCGATCCGCAGTGGTCGGCTCCGTGCGGCGGGACGTTGACTGATCCAGGCAAACCCACCGGCGCCGTTACAAAAATCCGGGGTGGTGATAAGCTCCATATCCGGATCCGAGAAATGGCTTTCCATCCCGGTTTTTACCGCGTGGCCCTGGCCGTGAACTCGCGCGACGAGCTGCCGCCCGACCCCGAAGCCGTAAGCGAGGCGGGGCCTAACGGCCGTCCTCGATCTGTTTCGGGAACCATCCATTACCCGCCATCACCGCCTGTTCTTGCCGACGGCTTGTTCATGCACGTCACGCCTCTCGATAAGGAACAGGAAACCGATGTCGATATTCCCAACATCAACTGCACCAAATGCACCTTGCAAGTGATCGAGTTCATGGCAGCCCATGGATTCAATCAGGACGGCGGCTACACCTACCATCATTGTGCCGATCTCCAGATCCAGGCCAACCCGGATAAACCGATTGATAAAAGGTTTCCAGCCGAAAAGCGCTGAGGCCATTTCGTTATGCGCTTTTTGACAGAAGCATCTGCCAGACCTCAATGAAGCGCAAACCCCGGAATTATGCTAACCGGCAGCGATCGCTCCAGTTTTGCGTTCGTCACTTCGCCGGCATTTGCGCATCCAAACGCCAATGCATCGACGTGGTCGCGAGCTGTTGGGCCACGCGATCTACGAAAACTGGTGCAACGTGTTTCACACGCGACGCGCAGGCCGCTCGCAGGAGATCGCTCGGCCGACTGTTTTTCTGTGCTCGGCCGACGCGATTTGCATCACCGGCACCACGCTGACAGATAGGGGCCCATTCCCCTTTGGGCAGTCGCTCTATCATTTTGAATTTATTGAGATTTCCCCGGCTTCCCCAGGGGGAGCTCCAACCACTTAAGGCCAAGCAGCCCTTGGGCCGATCTATGGATATGCGGGGATGGAGCAATTGGGCAGGTTGTGTCTCAAAAACTCGGGCGGCTGCGCTGACTGCTTCTCTGTTCCTGGTCGTCGGCGTTTGCTGGTGGTTCTTCAACCGCAAGTATGATCCCGCGCTGGCCTCTCGACCCTTTCGCGTTGGCTTCGTCGATACCCCCCCTTACAACACCGTGGCACCCGACGGGTCTCCCATTGGCCCGTACATTGACATCTTCAGGGAGGCCTGCCGGCGACTCGGAATCCCCATTGAGTGGGTGTATGTACCGGAAGGCCCCGAAGCGGGTCTGAAGAGTGGAAAAGCGGATCTATGGACCTCACTGGGGGACCTTCCCGAAAGGCGCAGGATTCTGTACGTTTCCAAGCCCTGGGACATTGCGAGCAACTGGATGGTCACGCTTGCATCCAGCAAGATTTACGGCGCGGGGGACACGGCGGGGCGCTTGGTCGCGCACTCAAACATCACTCTCTTTCAAGCTTTGGCGAGTTCCACCTTTCCACGCGCGAGGTTCCTAACCACGGGACCGTCCAGCGACGGCGTGTTTCAGGCGGTGTGTGATGGCGAGGCGGACGCGGGAGTTCTAGCGGCGGGCACAAACGAGGTTGCCGACCTCCGGCATTTGGAAGCTTGCCGCAATTCCCGGTTGCGGTTCATCCAATTGGCGCACGGCGACATGGGCTTTGGCGTGGGCGCGTCATTCATTCGCCCGGATGCCCGGCGGGCGGCGGACGAAATCCGCGAAGAAATCATTCAAATGATCAAGGACGGAACCTTCGCGTCCATCAGTTTGCGGTGGTATTTGTACCCAGAGACCCAAGTACTCTCGGATTACTACCTCGCGGAGGCGCAACGAAGAAATCGTTTCCTGATCGCCGGGCTCGGCCTGCTGGCAAGCCTGCTGGTGCTGCTCGCCTGGCAGGCGCGTTTGTTGCGGGCCTCCCGGCGGGCAGCCGAAACCGCCGCGGTCGCCAAAAGTGAATTCCTGGCCAACATGAGTCACGAGATCCGGACGCCGATGAACGGCGTCATCGGCATGACCGACGTGTTACTGGACACGAACCTAACCCACGAGCAGCGCGAGTATGCCGAGACGATCCGCAATTCGAGCGACGCCTTGCTCACGGTAATTAACGATATTCTGGACTTCTCGAAAATCGAGGCCGGCAAACTGCTCATCGAATCGCATCCCTTCGATCTATGCCTGATGATTGAAGAAGTTGGGGCCATGCTTGCACCTAAGGCGGAAGAAAAAGGTCTCGACCTGCTCGTACATTTCCCGCCGTCTCTGCCCCGGCATTTTCAGGGCGACAGCGGAAGGATTCGCCAAGTGCTGACCAACCTGGCCGGCAATGCGATCAAATTCACTCACCACGGACAAGTCCTGATTGCAACCGAGGTCAGTCCAGTCGGCCTCGAAACCTGCGATGTCCGCATTTCCGTCACCGATACGGGTATCGGAATTCCGGAAGGGAAGCTAGAGTCGCTGTTTGCCAAGTTCACTCAGGCAGATAGTTCCACAACCCGAAAGTATGGTGGAACGGGCCTCGGGCTGGCGATCTCAAAGCAACTGGCACACTTGATGGGCGGTTTCATTCAAGTCCAAAGTGAAATTGATAAAGGTTCAACATTTTCGTTGTCGGTTCCGCTGAATCTCGCACCGGGAATAATCATGGAACCTGCTCCCGCGGCCGATCTGAAGAACCTGCGCGTTCTGATCGTCGACGACAACGAGGTTAACCGGAGAGTTATCCACGAACAGATTTCCAGCTGGGGAATGCGGAACGGGAGCTTCTCCTCGGGCGAAAGAGCGCTGGAGGAGATTCGGGAAGCGCAAGCTGCCGGAGATCCCTACGATTTTGTGATCGCGGACTATCAGATGCCCGGCCTCGACGGGGCTGCGCTCGCCTCAGCGATCGGAGAGGATTCGTCCTTGGCAAAGCCGATTGTTGTGATCCTAACCTCGGTTGGCCATCTCACGGAAGCCAAAGGAATGCAATCGATAATCGACGGGTGTCTCGCAAAACCGGTGAGGCCGTCGCAATTGCTGAACACCTTGGTGACAGCCTGGTCAAAGAAAAAAGCCCGGGGTCTAGCGAACGGCGATTCAGTAACTGGAACTTCGAAAGTCGGCTCGCCGCAGGTCGTAGCTGGAATATTCGCTGGTTCCGGACTTCGGGTGCTGGTGGTTGAAGACAATGTTGTCAATCAACGAGTTGCCGTGAGGATGCTGGAACGATTGGGACTGTACGCCGAGGTAGCCGCCAACGGCCGAGATGCACTCGAGTTGGTGCAACGCCAATGTTACGATGTCATCTTCATGGACTGCCAAATGCCGGAGATGGACGGCTATGAAGCGACGAGCGAGATCCGGCGCCAGGAACCAGAGAACTCGCGTGCGACGATTATCGCCATGACGGCCGACGTGCTCATGGGCTCGCGGGAACGCTGCATTGCCGCTGGAATGAATTCGTTCATCTCCAAGCCAGTGAAACTTGACGATCTGATCAAGGCACTACAGTTCAAAGCTGTGTCCACTGAGACTCAAGCTGGCTAACGTGCCTTCTCTCTCGTGCAGTTCTTCGGCACATTCGTATTGGCGCGAGCCCCCGCCGAAACCTCACGACGTGTTCAGCCCTCACCGCTGGGTGACGCAAGGAAACGGCGAGTGAGGACCGGGCGGGCGAGGTCGTCACGCACAATCGCATGGTCGTCCAGGGCAGAACCGGACGATCAGCGCTTCCTTCACGCCCGATGTTCCAGCTCAAATATCGCCTGCGCTGCTTCCGTTGCCGAGAAGTAGGCGGCGGGCAGGATGGAACCGGCGCGTTCAATTAACCAGAACCGTCCATCTGTGGTTCGATTCACGTATCCCCATATCGGAACCACGCGCTGCTGGGGACTGACGGCGTAACGATCTTTCCCACAGGGCCAAAGCATGTATCCGGCGCTCGCCACTAGCAGTGTCGTTGAGCAAGTACAATACCACCCGCCAGCTGAACTAGAACAAAGACATACGTCGCTATTGGGGACAAAATGGCGCACTTATCAGCGAAGTTGAGCCGGAACCGGCCACTACGTACCCTGGATGAACCGGGAGTTGCGTCTTTCGCCCTTGCCCTTCTCCGTCCTGCCGGAAAGCCCTACATCCCGAACTGGAGATAGTCGCCGATAATGCCCGTTGTCAGTCCCTGACAGGATGCACATCCGCGAAATGTCAACTTCTCGGCCCAATGCGCCATTTTCGAATGTCCGTTAGCCTGCTGCCACGATCATCAACGACGTTAAGACGCGGAATCCATCTCGGGACCTCCGCGCAGAATACCTCGTACTCCCTTCCAAAGGTCGCTTTCAGGGTCGGTTCTTCATATAGCAACACGAAGAAGTGAAACAGCAGCCAGACAAGCGCGGCGTACTCAAATAGCATCGCATTCCCAAAGAGCAAGGCCTGTCCAACAATGACGCTCACCACCGCCAGGTACATCGGATTGCGCACATAACGATAGAGTCCGCTGACAACCAAATGGCGGGTGGGAAATACCGGCGCCGGTGTGCCCAGCCCTTCGACCGCAAATCGGCGGAAGGAATCGAGGAGGCCAGCGGTGCCGAGAGTGATGAGAATACCACCAACAAAACGGAGGAACTGCAATCCCAAGAACGCAGATTGGAGTCGCCAAGCGGAAATCCACCAGGGCACCAAACCGGCAACGATTCCCGGCGCTATAACTAGGAAGAGCGCCGATCCGACTGTAGCTGCTGCCCGCCTAATCACCCGCTTATAGAAGCAGATTACCCCGCTCCGCGCAATGGTAGGCCACTCACGTCGAGATCGACGGCGGGCAAGCGATCAAGGCCGTCGGAGGGCTTTAGGCCGGAACGTACTGACTGTCGAGGAGGTCGGCAAATCCCTTCAGGTCAAACTGCGAGCACCTGGCGAATAGCCTGCGTCCGTCTGGGCAAACCTCGTGGGACTTTAGTGTGTCCGCATTGCTCGCCAAAGATTTGCGAGCAACAACTTGATGTCGCGAGTCAAGCCTTTGCATTCACTTCTTCCTGGCTCAGAATGAGCGGCAGCCTCCGTCGCGCCGCGGAAAGGGATGCGTTCGATCTGAATCTTGCGATTCAGCGTGTGGGTTAGAGAACGCGCACTGCGCACACCAACTGAACGCAGGTGGACTGCGAGGCTTGTTTATCCTTGATCAGGAATAGCTGGTACTTCCGAACGTGTTCCGGACCGAGCTGGTCGGGCGCCTTATGAAAGTGTTTGGCGAACTCGGAAACCCAGTGCAAGTAAACCCGGATGGTAATCGGTGAATAGTGGCGGATCCGGAGATCCTCCAGCATGCGCTGTCGAAGCGGGGTTGTAGCGGAGCTCCTTGGCTTGTGAGCACATCACAACTCGCAAGCTCGCCGCGCATTCAACACTGCCCACCAGTTCACGATTCCAACCTCCCGAAGCGTGTTCAATGCTGGATCACGTGTAGGAACAACTTCGGCGCGATTCTCATCCCTGATACATGACTGTGCCGCCGACCACGGTGCGCACGATGTGGATATCTTTGATCTTGTCCTGCTCCACGGTATGGAGATCGTCGGCCAGGACGACGAAGTCCGCGAGCTTCCCGAGCGTGATCGAACCTTTGATGTTTTCTTCGCGCGAGTTGTAAGCGCCGTTCAGTGTATTGATGCGCAACGCTTCATCTACACTGACGCGCTGGCTCGCACCCCAGACCTCCCCGTTCCAGCCCTTCCGGGTCACCATTCCCTGAATGCCCATACGCGGATCAAAGGGACCCGGACTGAAATCGGAGCCCGCCGCCACTGGAATGCCCGCATCCAGAAAACTGCGAAACGCCATGCAATGCTGCATGAGATCTTGCCCATAGAAATGGAACTTGTCGGTGTTGTAGTAGGCGTAGGAAGTGAACGGCGCCGGCACAGCGCCGAGCGCCTGGATGCGCCGCACCAGGCCGTCGTTCACCAAGGTGCAGTGCGTGATCTTGGGACGGGCGTCTTCGCGAGGAAAGAGCTTTTGCGCACGCTCTACCGCATTCAGCATCCGGTCGATCGCGACGTCACCGTTGGCGTGGCAGTTCACCTGAATGCCTGCCCGATGCACGCGCTCCACCCATTCGTTCAGAGCCTCCTGAGTCTCGGTGAGGTTGCCCTGGTAGGGAGGGCTGATTCCAATATATGGCCGGCTGATCGCCATGGTGCGCTCGGAGAACGATCCATCGACGGTGTGCTCGCTGGTTGCGCCCAGGCGGATCCATTCGTCGCCAAACCCGCTCTGGATGCCGCTCCCGATCATGGCTTCCAGCGTCTTGCCGCTGGATTCATAACTTACGCGGTGGCGCAGGTCGCCTCGCGCGCGCACCTGTTGCAACGCGAAAAGATCGCCCCCTTCATGATGCACGCTGGTCAATCCGTAACGAACGAATTGTTTGGAGATGTAGGCCAGCCCATCTCGCGCGCGCTGCGATCGCTGCTCTTCGCTGAACTGCTGCCGTTTCCCCACCTTCTCGAACACGCTTCTGGCCCGATCGGTGACGCGGCCATTCAATTCGCCTGTGGCGTCTTTATCGTAAGTGCCGCCTGGCGGATTGGGAGTCCGCGCGTTGATGCCGGCCATCTCCAGCGCCTTGCTGTTGTAGAACGACGTATGGCCGCCGCGATGCTCGACTACCACCGGATGGTCCTTCGACACCCGGTCCAGATCGTGCACGTTAAGCTGGCGATTATCCTTCACCTTGGTGTCGTCGAAAAAGAAGCCTTCCACCCAGGTGCCCGGCGGCAATTGCTGCGCCTTCGCCCGG
>JASIGB010000544.1:0-2608 GCA_030045355.1 Bryobacteraceae bacterium | reverse complement strand
TGATGTTGATGTGCTCTTCGAAATTGTACGGGATGCCGACCGGCTCGGTGGGCAGCTCAATCGAAGACGTGGAATCGAAATTCGCGCGCTGGATGCGACGCTCGATTTCGCGCACGCTGTCCAAGTAATCGCTTAATGTAGCCTGGTCGCGGGGTCCGAGCTTCGTTTTGAGCACGCCGGCTTCAGCGGTAATTTCGTCTAAAATGCTGCGGTCCTGCTGGGTACGCAGGGCGCGCTCGGCCGCCGTTCCGCCCTGGCCGAACATGCGTTCGAAGGCCTTGCGCGGGTCGATTTCCATGGGCATCGGCGTGGTGTGGGTGCGCCACGACAGCGTGTTCATGTAAATGCAGCCGTAGTCGCGGTCGCAGGCGCCGAGCAGAGCGGAATGGTCTTCGGTTGCCAGCTCGACGGAAGGGAGCGGTGTATCCTGCCCAATGTGCTGCGCGGCAAACTGGTCGGCGGTGATGCCGGCGTAAGCGTCCACGCCCTGGGTGGGTTTGGGACGCACACCGCTGAGCCAGGTGGTGGGGCTGAGCGAATGCACGGCCGTGCTGTCGGCGGCGCGATTACCCAGACCACTGACGATGTTCACGTAGTCGCGGTACGGTTCGAGCGGTTTCAGGACGCGCGAGAACTCGAAATCCTTGCCTTCTGCTTTCGGCGTCCACTGGTCCATGATGGCGCCATGGGGGACATAGACGAAGCCCACGCGAATATTGCCCGTGGCCGCGGTTTTCTTCAACAGCGTCTGCGCCGGGAGCATGGCGTCGAGCAGCGGTAACGCCAGCGTCACGCCCACGCCGCGCAGGAACGTCCGCCGTGGAAGATGGGCCTTCGTAATGAACATCGGAATTCCTTTTTTGCCTCCTAGTTTACAGGGCGCTGAATAGCCGCGCTGGTTACGGTTGAGGGCTCATTTTCCAGTGCCCGCTTCATCTCAAACGGGTCGCTTTTCACTATGCCCATCACCAATGACGAGAAACGGTAATCGTTCTTGGCCGAGCTGGCTACGATCCCGCGCACCACTGGCATATCATAATACTCCAGCGGACGCCCCAGTGCATAGGTAAGTAACTTCTCGGTGAGGGTGCCTACGAAATATTCCGGATGCTTCAGCAGGGCCTCGCGCAATTCGATGATTCCGTTGATTTTGCTTCCGTCGGCCAGTTGGCCGGAGGCGTCGATTTCGCCCGAGGCATCCTTGGTACGGTACTCACCGATACCATTGAAATTCTCCAGCGAGAACCCCAGCGGATCCATCACCTTGTGGCAGGTAGAGCAAGGCGGGTTCTTCCGATGCTCTTCCATCAACTGCCGGATCGATAACACTTTCCCACCCTGCGCCTGGTCCTTCAGGGCGGGCACGTTGGGCGGGGGAGCGGGCGGCGGCGAACCCATGATGTTTTCCATGATCCACTTGCCGCGCAGCACCGGAGACGTGCGGGTAGGGTACGAGGTGATGCTCAGGATGCTTCCCTGACCGAGCAGGCCGCGCCGGGCTGGATTGGGGATGGTCACACGGCGGAACTGGCTGCCGTAGACGTTGGGGATATCGTAGTGCTTGGCCAGCCGCTCGTTGACGAACGTATAGTCGGCGGTCAGCAAATCCATCACGTCGCGATCTTCCTTGACGATCGACTCGAAGAACAGGTCCGTCTCGCGGCAGAAGCTTTCCCGCAGATTGTCGTCGAAATTGGGGAAGGTAGCCTGGTCGGGCGCGAGACTGGCCACGTTCCGCAGGAACAGCCACTGCTCGCCGAAGTTGTTCACCAGCGCTTCGGCCTTGGGATCGGCCAGCATGCGGCGCACTTCGCGATCGAGGACGGCGGGCTGCTTCAGCTTGCCGGCAGCCGCCACGTTCAGCAGCTCATCATCGGGGATGCTGGACCACAGGAAGAACGAAAGCCGCGAGGCGAGATCGAGATCGTTCACGTGGTAGACGCTGCCGGCGGCGACGCTCGCCGGATCGGGCTCGGAACGGAACAGGAACTTGGGGCTGGTGAGAATCAAGCGCAGCGCGTTCTCGATGCCGGACTGGAAATCGCCGTGATTGCGTCCGGATTGATAGAACGTCAGCAGCGTTTCCATGTCGGCGTCGGTGACGGGCCTGCGATATGCCCGGCGCGCGAGCGTTCCGAGGATTTTCTTGGCGCACGGAATCTCCTGCGCGGCATTGGCGGGCGTGCACACGAAAATCCGGCGGCGGCTGGGCGTGTCGCCGGGGCCGCTGGCGTTGAACGGCCCGGTGATCTGGACGTGATCGATCAGCGGGATGCCGTTCATGTTCTGCAAATCCAGGTCCCGCGTGAACGGCTCGAGCGGTTCGTCGGATTCGGCCGAATCGCGGCGCAGGAACGCGACCGCGACGTCATGCGGCCCGGCATCCACATGGACTTTGGTCTTCAGGCGCGCGTCCAGCGTGTCGCCGGCGAGCGCGAGGTTGGTGTCCACCATTTCGAGATCGGCCTTGCCGCCCACGGGCGCGATAAACACGCGCTTGCCGTCAACGCTGATTTCGAGCTGATGCGGGAACTCCATGCCGGTGACATAGCCGACGATGTTCCGCAAGATGACCACGCTGAATTCGTAGTCGGCGTTGAGCGGGAAA
>JASIGB010000543.1:0-4019 GCA_030045355.1 Bryobacteraceae bacterium | reverse complement strand
TTCCTCAAGACACTTCGCCCGAAATCGGAAACGGCGATTGTCTGGACCATGCCGCTCTAACGATCCGGGGAGCGAGCCCGTTGCGAAGCGAGTCGTCGGCATTCATCAATAAACCTCTCCACATCTGTTGGATCAAACCGCAACGGACTTCTGCCGGGGCCCATTTTCACGGCCGGTAGGTAGGGCTTACGCTTGCCGGAGGCGTGCTGGATCACCCACGAAACACTTACTCCCAGCTTCCGCGCGACGTCCCTGGATTTAACTAGCTGACGTATAGGCTCAGCGAGGGGGATCGAGGTTGGTGAAGCATTTTCCGCGGCGTGCCTATTCACTTGTTCCATTGGATTGCGTCGGCTATCAGCGCTCGCGCATTCCCTAGTTAGCGCAGACCGCGGATTCTGTCAAATGATCAGGCCGGCGTGGCGTTGACATGACCATGGAGCGTATCAAGAGATCGTCCGGCGGACTCTCTCACAAACGATCTTAGGAGCGGGGAAGTGGGTGGTTGATTTGGGTGGGCTGCTTGTCCCTTGACAGCCGTTGCCGAGTGAAAACATGAGTTTGAAGACCGAGGGGCGGAGCGATCGTTTGGCAGACGGGCAAACGATTTGGGTCTAATGCAGGATAGTTCGTGACGGGGCTGGTTGGTAACCGCTGTCATCACGACAGAAAGACAGATAGGGAAACGCCCCCGATCCGCCCTTTGGCTTGCTCGGTTGCCGGGAGGCTTGGCGCTGCCGATTGCAGACGCAGCATACGCCTCCGTCACTAAGCTAGGCATCTCAAGAGTGCTGCTTTTGGCCAATGACTGGACTCTCTTTTAGGAAATTGTGCGATCTTCTGTTTCGTAGGCAAGCACCATCCTCTAACACGCTGATTGTACAAGTGCGCAAAAACTCACTTGGAATACAAGGATGCGCGTGATACGGTATTCCACGGCATGTTTACGTCGGCGCTTTGGCGAAGCACTCGAAGTCGTTTTTGCTTGTCGAGGCGATCTCGATCAGCGTGAGCGGATCAGCGCGCTGATTCGAGCCGACGAGCAAGCAAGTGGAAGCGTGGCGGCAAACATAAGTTAGAGATGTCTCCGCCAGGATGATCATGAAGCTTCGTCCAGAGTGAGCCGGAAGCGCCGAAACACCTCGCCGTCCAGGCCGGGCGCAGAAGTTCATGTGGAGATATGCGCGCATCATGGGCAAGTTCTTCGGTGCGGAATGACCGGATTTTGTTAGCGTCATTGTCGACATTACACGCGCGCCTTCTTATGCGACGGCAATCAGAGACTGCCCCTTTAGTTGGCCGCTGGGGCCGCGACTGCCACCGCCGTCTTCCGCACCGGACCAGATTGGCCATCGTCCAGTACCCGTTCATCTTGCCGTGCAAGTTCGTCGCGTTCGCTCTCGCCAAACAGAGGTGGGAAATGTGCCCGGCACGTTGTAAGCAAACGGCCGTGCCGCACTCAAGTCATGAGAAAGAGCAACCCTTTATTCACCAACGCGCAGGTTGTTGGCTACTGAAAATACTCCGTGAACCCCCCGAGCGCGGATATAAGCAGTGTTCTTATCCGCTTGATTATCCACCACACCCTCCAGCGTGACGTTACCATTCTTCACAATGATGCGAATCGGCTTGTTCGGCGGAAGTGAATAGCGATTCAAAGGACCGTAGCCGTAAATGGCACGGTAAAGGGCATGCCGCAAGTGATCGTCATGGGAAGAAAGCGGCAACACCTCTATCTGGTTGTCGACTTTTCCAACGCCATGAATGCGTTTCACAACCCTCTCGGCGGCCGTCTTTAGCGTTGGCCGAGTCACCTGTCCCGCGAGAATTACGGAATTGCCCTCGACGCGATACGACAGATGGTCGAAAGCCCCCAGATATGGAAGCATCACGAGTTCGTGGTGCACCTGCTGACTGATACTCGAGAGCGGCTTGTCTGTGTTGGCGAATGCGAGGCTGGTCGTCAATACCGCAAGCCACATGTACTTAATCATCCTTTTTTCTCCTGATTCTTAACTTGATGGTCTGTCGGCTTGCGCTACCGCACGGCGCGGGCCGCGCCTAGGTATTGAAAGGACGAGAGGCTGGTTGCCCATAACGCTCGTGGATTTCCGAAATATTGCGAGTAGCGGTGTACCTGCTCAATCATCGGCTGAGATGCTTCGGGATTTCTAACCGATAGAAGCGTCCCGAAGTATTGATCGTTAATTTTCGGCGGAGGGCTTTGGGCTGCTGATTGCTCTCAGAGGACTCGCAAAAGGAGAGGACAGAAAAACATGAAAAAGCTATTGGCGGCCCTTTTGAGTTTGGCGGCGACAGCGTTCGCGGGGAGAGTCCCTGCGGGCACGGTTGTGACTGTGCGCCTGGATCACACGATCTCGTCTGAGAACGCGCGTTCTGGCGACACTTGGACGGGAACGCTTCAAAACAGGGTAGTCGTGCACGGCAAAACCGTCGCCGTGCGCGGCGATCGAGTTCGTGGAGTCGTGGTAAATTCCGAATCTTCGGGACGTTTATCGGGGAAAGCGCTGCTTGAGTTGCGACTCAGGTCCGTCAACGGAATCCCAGTAAATTCCGAAATCGTGAGCAGTCAGGGCAAAGGCCATGGAGGACATAATTCCAAGGCCATTGGCGGTGGCGCTGTCGCCGGAGCAATTATTGGAGCATTGGCCGGCGGTGGTAAAGGCGCGGCCATCGGCGTGGGAGCCGGAGCGGCAGCTGGAACCGCGGGCGCCGCAGCTACTGGTAAGAAGGATGTCCGTTTTCCCGCAGAAACAATTCTCGACTTCACTGTACGCTAGATTCAGACAGTGAGCGACGCGGCATCATCTTAGAGTCACGTCATTGAGGCACTCACCACTATTTTGAGTTATAGGAAAGCGCTTCCCCAGGACATTCTCCACTATAGAGCGGTCGAGTCGTGAGTTCCGTAGCGAGTTGCTGGTGAAAGCCGTGCTGCGCGGATCCAACTCGCATCGCTCTACTCGGATACTCGTTCTCTCAGCGCTGGTCGTAAAATCCCCCCTAGCACGCTCTAGTGACCGGCTTGGGCCTGACTCATCGGGAAAGCCGATTCGATCGTCGCATGCGAGGGTGCCTGCTGGTGGGCGCCCGTTACGAGCGTGGCATCATCATCTGACTTCCAACAAGAGCTATAGGGACTCGAACTCGAACCTCGGCGATCCGATCATCGCGACAGCGATCCTGGACCGGCTGCTGCGCCCTTTGGCCACGATCAACATTCGCAGGGAAACCTACCGGCTCAAGGACCGGCGGAAGGTTGGTCTGTTTCCGCGGGCGGAAAAGGACAGCGGGCGATCGGCTCCGTTTCTTTCCGCGGAGAGCTTGCAGAACGGTTCTCGCCGACACGGCGTCCCTCCGGCGCCCCCAGCGTGGCCTTGGTTAGCGAGCCGCCGAGATGAGTAAGAACGCGGGCCTTCGGTGGGCAGTAGAACATGGCCGTACGGTTCAAGCGCGCCTTGTTGAGTTACTCGAAAGCCCGCGCGGAATGTCCACGAAAAAGATTCCATGGCCCCTGCTGGTTTTCGATGCCGACAAAGATCGTTTCTCTCGCGGGTAGTCTGGAGGGCTTACAACTGCAAGTACGAGTCGACACCTGAGCGTTCGCGGAGAGCCGGCGATCCGTCTACGTTGGCTGGGCCATGAGTTGCCGATGTCCTCGCAGTCGGAATGCCAGAGACAGCAGAGAAATTCCAAACACCAGAGCGTAGGCCCCGATCCAAACGACGATAGCCAACGCACCTACGCCCGGCGCGAACAGGATCAGGCCACCGAACACTAACGAGAGCGCACCGAGCACAATCAGGAGCCACTCGTTTGCGGCGGCCTTTCGGAGACGGATGCCCGCAACGATCTCGAACACTCCCGTCAACATTGCCCAGTAAGCAATCAAGTAAAGCAGGGCGATCGCAGTGATACCAGGCCAGACGAACGTCAGGACGCCCGCGACGATCCCGATCACACCTTCCACCAGAAGCGCCCAGTGATGTGCGGCCGCG
>JASIGB010000542.1:0-7839 GCA_030045355.1 Bryobacteraceae bacterium | reverse complement strand
TTCCTGGAAAGCCGCGCGTGTTCATGCCCTACATCGGAGGTCTGCCGGCGTACTGTCATAAGTGCGATGAGGTCGCCGCCAACGGGTACGAAGGCTTTATTCTGAAGTCCGACGTACCCGCGGTGTCCGCTACGATAGAACTGAACAGAGAAGTGCCTTATGCAATTGAATCTTCCTCCCGATCTCGAACAGCTCATTCATAAACGTCTCGCGACCGGAGGTTACGCGAGTGCGGAAGATGTGCTGCGTCATGCCCTTGAGGCTCAGGACGCCGAGGAAAGCTGGAGCGACGAGGAGCGTCGAGCCTTAATCGCCCACATCGCGCACGGGTACCTTGAAGCGGAACGCGGAAAACTCATCGACGGGGAACAAGCAAAGTGTGAAATCCAAGCCATGAAGGAGACCTGGCGCCGGGAACACTCGCCTGGAAGATGAGGCGCTACGTGCTTACGCCGCTTGCTCAAGCTGACGTCCCTCAGATTGGTCGTATATCGGGCGCGACAGTGAGGACGCTGCAGACCGCGTGGAAAAGTCGATTTACGACGCTTGTGAGTTCCTGCGCAGGCTCCGGCACGGGGCCATCCGCGCAGCGATCTGACCCCACGACCGGTCCTCTTCTGGACCTTGACGTGCTATCCCAATTACACCGTCGTATATCGTCCGGATACCGTACCGCTGCAAATCCTAGCGATTCTTCATGGGAAACGAAACGCGCGGCAGATTCTGCGGCAGCGCCCATAGCGGGTTCGGTGGCCAGCGGATCTCGATGAGGCGGGAGCGAATGGCTGAGACGAGCTTGTTGGAGTCGCTCGGTGGGTCGGTTTCCTTGGGGATGACGCGGTATTCTCCTGATCCAGCCTCCCGCAACAGAACGACGGTTTTTCCTTCGCGGAAGCCATCGAATTGAGACCAAGGGACGAAATTGCGGCTGCCGTTTTTTTCGGTCGTGTTGAGCCCGGAGATATCGAATGTCAGCTTCAGCGGATTCATGGCCTCCAGTAATTTGTTCGCCTGCCGGATATCCCGCCGGCGCAGCCACCAGAACAAACCGAAAGGCGCGAGCGCTAGCAGGGCGCCGAGGGCGGCTTGTTCAATATTGCGGTTGGACGTCGGGAACGAAATCCAAAAGAGCTTGCATTCAGCGGCAATGATCGGGATCATGATCCCGATCCCATAGAAATTACGCAGCCCCCAAGCGGGCCAGTAAGACCATCTCCGAGACATTCGCGCGGCTTCGCCGGTGGATTGAAGGGAAAAGCGGGCGGTGATGTCCATGCGTTTCCATTCCAAATGGCTCCGCGGCTGGACCTCGCGAACATCCTTTCGGATCTAAGGCCCCCACCTTACCCACCCAAACGGCATAGGCCGAATTGCGTATGGGATTTAAGCATTTCGCCGCGTAGTAATTCCGTTCCCTCGATCCTAAGATAGGAACGGGTCGAGCCGGATGAGGTGTCGCCATTGCAATGTCGCCCTTGCGCAGTCACGCGGACTGATTGACGGCGAGTTCTGTTGCCCGGCGCATCGCGAAGCGTTCGAGCAAGCGCGCGAGCTGGAAGGGCCTGAGGGAAGCCCGGTTGGCGAGCCGGTGCTCACGGCCCCGTTGCTGGTAGGCCCATTGCTCATGGGCCGGTTGATTGTGGGCCGGTTGGTTGCCGGAATTGAGAGACTGCGCCGCAAGGTCGCCTGGCGGAGTCCAAGCCCGGTCCCCGAATTCGTCACCGAACCTGAGATTCCCGAGGAGCCTGCGGAACTAACTAGCGTGGCTGCCGAATCGGAAATGCTCCCTGATCCCGCGCTCGAATCCGAATCCGTGGAATCTGAAGGCCCAGGTGAGGAAACTGAGGCTAGTCCACACGCCCCGCGCGAAACGGCCGCGTCTTGGCACTGGCTACGGGCGGCGTGGAAGGGCGCGCCGCGGGATCTGAAGCTGGTGGGTTTGTTGCTGCCGGTGCTGCTGGTGGTGGCGGTGAGCGGGTCGATGCCGACCGTCCCGATGCGGCAACTGGCGCCACAGAGTTTAGGCGAAGTGCAGGGCGAAGTCCAGAAGGTAGTCGCGAACATGAACCAAAGCATTTCCAATCGTGCGGCGGTGGCCTTCTCCGATGACTTTCGCATGGGGCTGGATGCTTGGGAGAGCCGTTCTAACCTCACCCGGACCTGGTCCTACGACGCCGCGGGGTTTGTGCGTCCGGGGCCGCTGGCGGTTTTCAAGCCCACCGTGGAGCTCACGGATTATCGTTTCGAGTTTCTGGGCGAAATCGATCAAAAGGCGCTGGGTTGGGCTTTCCGCGCCAGGGATCTCAACAATTACTACGCTATGAAGTTCGTGGTGGTGAAGCCGGGGCCGCTGCCGCTGGTCCACATGGTGCACTACGCGGTGATTAACGGCAAGGAAAGCCCGCATGTGGACCGGCCGCTGCCGCTGACGGCGCGCGCCGATATGCTGTATCGGATCCAGGTGAACGTGCAGGGCAGCGATTTCACGGTGATGGCGCAAGGCCAGGTGGTCGACTTTTGGTCCGACGGCCGGCTCGAGCGCGGCGGCGTGGGATTTTTTTCGAATCGCGGGGAACGCGCCCGGCTGCGCTGGGTGGAAGTCTCGCACCAATACGACACTCTGGGCCGGCTATGCGCCTATCTGGCGCCCTACGGCATGCAGGGCAGAAATGGAGACATCAACTGAATATGAGCCAACCTATCTCTCGAAATTCGTCCTCTAAGAACGGAGACTCCTCCAAAACGGCCAGTCTGGCCAGGGCGGTCTCTCTGCACATGGAAGGCAAGCTCGACGAGGCGTTGCGCGAAGTCAACGGCGTTCTGGAGAGCGGGGACGGCACGCTGGAGATGTACTCGGCCAAGGCGCAGATCCAGTTCGAGCTCGAACGCTACGAGGAAGCGGCGCAGAGCTATGCCAAGCTCCTCAGCATGCATCCCCGACACGCCAACGCGAACCTGAACCTGGCGATCTGTCTGGAGCGTCTGGGGCGCTGGCAGGAGGCAGCGGATTTCTTCGAGAAGGCGGCCGAAGCGCAGCCGGACCGGCTGGATGCGCGGCTGGGCCTGGGCATTGCACTGCTACATCTGGAGAAGTCCGACGCCGCGGCCGAGAATTTCGAGCGCGTGCTCGAACAGCAGCCCGATCACGCCACGGCGCAGTTCGGTAAGGCAGTGACGCTGCAACTGCAGTGGCGCTTTGACGAGTCGGCGGCGATCTATCAGTCGATCCTGGCCGGCAAGCCGGATTTCGAGGAGTGCCTGATTAACCTGGTCACCATCGGGATGGCGCGCAAGGACCCCGCGATGATCCAGGAGTATTCCGAGAAACTGCTCGCCTTGCGGTCCAACTCGCAGACCGCGCTCGAGGGTCTCGCCACGTGTGCTTTCGCGGCGGGAGATTATGAGGCCGCGCTGCGGTACTCCTTGAAATTGACCGAATTTACGCCTGAAAGCTTCGACCGTTGGTTTAACCTCGGAGTGGCCCAACAGAAGACCGGACGCCTGGAAGACGCCGGGAAATCCTATTCCGAAGCGGTGCGGATTCGTCCGGATGCCAGCCAGGCCTACGTGAACCTGGGCGTGATCTATCAGGAATCGGGCGATCTGGCCAAGGCGCGCGCTTCCTATGAGAAAGCGCTCGAAATCTCACCCGATCAATTCGAAGTTCTGCATAACCTGGCGGCGGTGCTCGACAAGCAGGGAGCCAAGGAAGAAGCCGAGCGCATGTATACGCGGATCCTGGCCAAAAATTCCGATCTCGAAGACGTTTGGTTCCGTCTGGGCTATCTGCGCCTGGAAAACAGCAACCATGGCGGCGCCGCGGAAGCCTTCCGCGCCTGCGTGGACAAACGGCCGGATTGGGTGGAAGCGCAACTGAACCTCGGCATCTGCTGCTGGAACGTGGGCGATCACGACGGCGCCCTGAAAGCGTTCCAAGCGGTGCTGGCGGCCAATCCGGAATCGCTCGACGCCCTCCGGGGTTTGGCGGCTCTAGCGGTGGAGCGCAACGATTTCGACCAGGCCCTGGAGTATCAGGCGCGGCTGATCGATAAGGGCGAGCGCAGCCCGGAGCTGTTCTATAACACCGGCCTGCTGCTGCAAAAATCCGGGCAGCTCAACGACGCCGAACGCCTGTATCGCGAAGCGCTGCAGGAGCGAGACCAGTTCCCCGAAGCGCTTCTGAACCTGGGCCATGTGCTCAAGGGACTGGGGCAGCAGGACCAGGCGCGCGATTGCTGGAAAAAGGCGCTGGAGCAGAAACCGGACCTCGCGCAGAACTACTTCGGCAGCTCCAATTAACAAGCCGTCTCTTAAGGGAATCTTTATCCGGGTCTGCGCTACGCTGGACTCGAATGAGCCCTCTGACCCTGTTCGGATTGTTGGCCGTCTCGGCCATGCTGATCTGCTATGCGCTCGAAAGCCGCAGCATTTGGTTCATCCTGGGCTTTGCGTTCTCCTGCGCGCTGGGTTCGGCGTACGGTTTCCTGCAAGGCGCCTGGCCGTTCGGGCTGGTGGAGGGCGTATGGACCATCGTCGCGGCACGCCGCTGGTGGATGGCGCGCCGGGCGCCGGCTGAAGGTGCCGCTTCGGTTAGTGCGGTTTCTGGCAGTACTTCCTTTAAGTAAGATCTAAGGTTTTTCCGGCATGGTGCTTGGCGCGCAGTGCTCTTAGCATAGTAGCGGGGGGAAAGATCTGATGCGTTCCTTCGCAATCGCCGCGCTACTTGGAAGCGCGGTGGCATGCGCCAGCCTGGCTGGACAGAGTTTGACCGAGCACGCTGCTGCGGCCGCCGGAGGAACCCTCGGCACCGCTGCCGGAAAGCCGATCGGCAACGCCCTCGAGCGCGTTTTCGGACAAGCGAATGGCAACCCCACCAAGGCCACGGACAATCCGGTGCCCAAGACCACCACTAAGTCATCCACTAAGCCGGCGCCCGGGAAAGCCTCGCCGCTGGCCTCAGCGACAAAAGGCCTGACGGAGAAGACGGGGCACACCGCTACCGTGGGCGTCTCGCCTAGCAGCGATGCCGGCGGAGATGGCGGCGGTGGATCCGCGCAGCGCTCATCCGCGCGCCGCGAGACTTCCGAGGGCCCCGACACTTCCGAGGGCCGCGAAGCAGTAGAGGCCGCCGTCCCCGTGGTTACCGCGCCCGTCGTTCCAGAGCCGGTGGTGAAGCAACCCTCGATCCAGGACCTGGACGGCATCAAAGTGGGCACGCCGGCGAGAGAGCTACGCTCCACACTGGGGACACCGGAATCCATGGTGAGCATCCCCGATGACGACGGCCATCTGCGCGAAACCCTCCAGTATTGGGCTAATGGCGAACAGATCGGAACCGTCCACCTGGACAACGGCCGCGTGGTGAGCGTGCAAACCAGCCGTTAGTTTTCAGTCCCGCCTACTCGTAACGCCTTGACAGCCGCGCGAAGCCCGTTAAACCGCGCCAAGCCCGCTAAACCGCGCGAAGCTCGTTAAACTGATCGCGAAGCCCGTTAAACTAATAATGTGTTCAGGTTCCTGCCCGCGTTGATTCTTCTGGCGAGCCTACGCCCGGCTCTCGGCGATCCGGCCCAAGCCGGCTCGCCTCAAGGAAGAGTGGCGGCGGATGTGGACGCTGCCATCCAGCAGGCCACGCTCGACCCATCCGAGTGCTATCGCGTCATCGATCTGAATTTCAGTAAGGACGACTTGAAGGTATATCTGGAGTCCGGGTACCTGATGTTCACCAAGCCCGTGCGCGGAACTCGGCTGGGCGCGGTTTTCCTGGCCAACGCCGACGGTGGCGATGCCGACGTGCTGCTGCTGCCGCCGACGCGCAGCGAACGGGTGTCGCTCGCGATGTTCACCGATTCTCCCAACCTGGAAGAGCACTTCAAAAGCGCCGCGTTCGTGTTCACCGACGGAACTGGCGAGGGCTTGCTCGCGCAGCTTCAGAACGCTGGCTCCTCCAAGAAGAGCCAGGAGATGGGGGGCCTGATCGCCGAGAAATGGAGCTCGGTTCTCGCCAACCTGATGTCCAGCTTTGAAACACGCCTGGTCTACGATGTTTTATCGGGCGAACGCGATGCCGGCCTTTTTTATATGGGTGTTGCGGGCGATCAACTGGGGGATTTCGACGTGGTGTATGATCCCGCCGGGCAAGACCAGATCCGCGTGGGCAAAGTGGCCTACCGCGACGACCGGCCCTATTTCAACACCTGGACCGCGTTTCCGGTGCGCTCGTTCCGCCGCGGGTCTTCCTCATCCGCCGGCTTTCAGCCGGCGAGTCCTCCCGGGTCCCGCTTCGCGCTCGACAACTTCCGCATTGACGCCACCATCCAACCCGACTTGAGCATGCAGGCGGTGACGCGAACCACACTCACGGTGCATGGATCCGAGCCGCGAGCCGTTGTGCCGTTTAGTCTTTCGCCGGCGATGCGCGTCACCTCCGCCAGCATCGACGGGCGACCGGCGGAAATATTCGACAGTACATCGCTGCGGTCCAATTTGATGCTAAGCGGGCTGATGCAAGCAAGCGACGACCGCCAGTTCTTGTTGATTCCCGAAGCGGCGCTGGCGCCAGGCACGCCGCACCAGATCGAGATCCATCACGAAGGCTCGGTCATTCGCGACGCGGGCAATCAAGTGTATTACGTCGGCTCGCGCGGCACCTGGTATCCGCGAACCGGCAGCGGGCTAGCCGATTACGAAATGACATTCCGTTATCCGAAGGACCTGACCTTGGCGGCTACAGGCGCGCGGGTCAACGACGGCGTGGAAGGAGGCTCGCGCATCACACGCGTGAAGACCGGGACTCCGGTCCGGTTCGCCGGGTTCAACCTGGGACATTTTCAGTCCGTGGTGGAGGAACATAACGGATATCGGGTCGAGGTGTACGCGAATGAGCGGCTGGAAAGCGCGCTGGCGCCCAAAACCCCGCTTCCCGAAATGCCGCCCGCGGAAAATCCTTTCCGCCCGCATATCCGCAAGAGTGACGCGGACAACCAGCTCACCGCGCCTTCTCCACCTAATCCCAGCGCGCGCATGGAGCAGCTCACCAACAGTCTTCTCGACACGCTCGATTTCATGACCGAAGAATTCGGCCCCAGCCCGATCCGCAATCTCGCGGTCACGCCCATCCCCGGCACTTTCGGACAAGGGTTTCCGGGGCTGGTTTATCTTTCGACGCTGGCCTACCTCGACCCCTCGCAGCTTCCGGCGCCGTTGCGTGAACCGTCGCAAGAAACGTTCTATTCCGAGCTGCTGGAGACGCATGAAGTAGCGCACCAATGGTGGGGAAACCTGGTGGTGCCCGCGAGCTACCACGACGACTGGCTAATCGAATCACTGGCCAATTATTCGGCGCTGTTAACGCTGGAGCGCAAGAAGGGCGTCAAGGCTCTGGACAGCGTGCTGGATCTCTATCGCACGCACCTGCTCAGCAGGAATGAACGGGGCCGCACTTTGGAATCTTCCGGGCCGATCATTTGGGGTTACCGGCTGACGTCCTCGCTTGCACCCAGCGCCTGGCAGGCGGTCACCTATGAAAAAGGAACCTGGATCATCCATATGTTGCGGCGGCGATTGGGGGACGAGAAGTTTTTGGCTCTGTTGCGCGAGGTCGCGAGCCGCCGTTCCATCAGCACCGAGGAGTTTCGCAGTTTGGCGAGCGCATACGCGCCTCAGTCAACCGATCCGGGGCTGAAAATATTCTTCGATAATTGGATTTATGGAACAGGCATTCCGGCGGTGAAAGTGTCTTATACTTGGCGAGGCGGCAAACTGACGGGGAAAATCGTGCAGAGCGACGTGGATGAGGATTTCAGCGCGTACGTGCCGGTGGAAGTAGCGAGCCGCAAC
>JASIGB010000541.1:0-4560 GCA_030045355.1 Bryobacteraceae bacterium | reverse complement strand
CATAACGCGGCGAGTTGTTTGGAAAATGCCGGATCGTTCTTTTCTTCTTCGGCGTGGAAGCGCAGGTTTTCAAGCAGCAGGACCTCGCCGGGCGTGGGACGCATCTTTTCGACTTCGGGGCCGACGCAATCGGGCGCCATTTTCACCGGTGCTTTGACTAACTGAGCCAATCGCGCCGCGACGGGCTTGAGGCTCATTTCGGGGTTTGGTTTACCCTTGGGACGGCCTAAGTGGCTGGCCAGGATCAGGCCTGCGCCGTGATCGAGGGCATATTGAATGGTGGGGAGCGACGCCCGCACGCGCTTATCGCTAGTGATTTCCTGCCCGCCGGGGGCCAGGGGAACGTTGAAGTCGACGCGAATGAATGCAATCTTGCCATTCAAGTCCAGGTCGCGGATAGAAACTTTCGACATAGGTTAAAGGCTTCCTTAACAGGGATGCTAACACGCACGAATATTGGGCACTGGACTGCAGGTCACGGTTACAGCCTGCACGTTTTTGTGAAACCGGAAGGCATTTGTTACGGTCCCACTTCCGTGCAGCCGTGCGACCGCGTCCCGGCGAACTGCGCCAGTAGCGCAGTAAATCCTTAACTCTGGAGTAAGTCGTGAAAAGAACTGGACTCGTATTGTATTCGTTGGGACTAATGGCCATGGCGCTGTGTTGTTTGGACACAGCAGCGGCGCAGACCAATACGGTGATCGCCACGCCGCAGGCACTTACCTTTAACACGGCCACCGGTGTAACTACGCCATCGCAGAGCATTTTACTTACGACGGCCAGCGGTGCAGCGACTATTTCGTCGGTGACAGCGCGTTCGGACACAAATTGGTTGGTAGTCACACCGTCGTCGGGCACTACTCCGATGGTAGTGACCGTTTCGATCGGGCCGGGTGCGCCCAGCACGGGCGTTGACGTGGGTTTCATTAATATTTTGTCCGGAACGACGACCCTGTCCGTGCCAGTGACGCTCAATGCGAATTCAGGCGGCGTGGCTAGTCCGCTTTCGGCGAATCCCAACTCGCTGAGCTTTGTGTTCGCCCCGGGCAGCACAGCGCCTCAATCGCAGAGTGTGGCGTTGTCCAGTTCCAGTTCCACGGTTGCGAACTATGCCGCCACCGCGTTGACGAGTACGGGGACCTCCTTCCTGTCGGCAAGTCCGGCGGCGGGGAGTTTGCCAGGAAATCTGCAGGTGACAGTGAGTCCGGCGGGCCTTACGGCAGGGACGTTCGATGCCGCGGTGGCGATTAATGCTCCGGGGACGAACGGCATCAGCCTTCCGGTGCTGGTGACTATCCAGGGAACGCCGACGCTGGATGTGAGTCCGGCGCAGCTCACGTTCGGTTATCAGATTGGAACCAGCGCGCTGGCGGCGCAAAGTCTGACCCTCAGCAGCAGCACGGGGGCGAGTGTGGCGTTTACCGCGACGGCGACGACCATGAGCTGTGGAAACTGGATCGTACTGAGCCAAAACAGTGGGGCGACGCCCAGCACCTTGAGCGTTCAATTGAATATATCCGGGTTGACGCAGGGAACATGCACAGGCCAGATCAATATTTCAGCGCCGGACGCTTCCAACCCGACGGTCAGCGTGCCTGTAACTCTATTAGTAAGTCCGCTGCCGTTGATTCAGACGCCGACAAGCAGCGTGGACTTTACCTACCAAATCGGCGGTACGATTCCTCCGGCTCAGTCCGTACCGATTACGAGTTCGACCTCCGGTCTGAGCGTTACGGCGACTGCGGCCGCGGCCACGGGTCAACCGAATTTCCTGGAAGTAAGTCCCGCGAGCGGGACCACGCCGCTTTCCTTGACATTGTCCGTGAATGCGAATGTCTTGGCGAGCCTTGGCCCGGGAACTTACACCGAGACGGTAACAATTGCGGGCGCCGGAGCGGGAAATTCACCGCAGACCTTCGATGTCACGCTTACGGTGAGCAGCAACCCGACGCTTACTGGCAGCGTGCCGGCGCTCAACTTCAACTACCAGATCGGCCAGACCGCGCCGTCCAACCAGACGGTGACGATCACGAGCAGCGGCGCTCCATTGAATTATCAAGTGGGCGTGAGTACGACGAGTTGTCCGGGATTCCTGAGCGCGACGCCCGCGACCGGCAGCACCTACGGGAGTCAGAACCAAGTAGTGGTGTCGGTGAATACGAAGAACCTGACGGCGCAGGTGTGCAATGGTGACGTGACGCTGACCGTGCCGGGCTCGACGGCCGCGCCGCTGGTGATTCCGGTAACGCTGAACGTCAGCAGCACGGCACTGCTGAACGTGAGCCAGTCGGCCATCGTGCAAACGAACGTGGTGGGCACGGTGACTTCGACTGCGCAGACCATTTCGCTGACCAGCACGGATGGCAGCGCGATCCCGTTCACGGCCACGGCTACGACGAGCCCAGCGGGATTGTCGTGGCTCGCTGTAGCGCCGAACTCCGGCTCGACGCCGGACAACCTGGTGGTCACGATCACGCCGGCGAGTCTCGGGGTAGGCGTTTACAAGGGAACCATCACCGTCGCGAGCAGCATGGCGAACGTTCCGGCACAGACCATTTCGGTGACGCTCACGGTGGTGAGCGGAATCGCGGTGGCAACGCCAACCACGCTGACGTTTACGCAGGCGGCGGGCGGCGAAGCGCCGGACACGCAATCGGTGCAAATCGCGGGGGTACCGGCGGGAGGCACCATTAGCGCCGTCGCCACCGTGCTGAGCGGTTCCGGATGGCTGACGGCGACGACGTCAGGAAGCACGGTCACGGTGAGTGTGAACGGAGCGCAGCTTGCGCAAGGGACGTACTCGGGCGTGGTCACCGTGATTGTTCCGGGCGCGGGATCGAGTCCGGTGTACATTCCGGTGATGCTCGACGTGACCGCGGCCACTTCAGCGATTACGCTTTCCACAACGACAGCTTCGTTTAACATCGCGGCCGGGTCTACGGCGGTACCGACGCCGCAAACGGTGCAGGTGACCAGCACCACGAGCGGGACGAGCGCTCCCTTTACGGCGAGCTTCGTTCCGAGCACCGGAGGGGACTTCCTGACGGTGATGCCGTCGAGCGGGACCACTCCGGCGACGCTGACGCTAGCGGTGAATTCGACCGTGGCGAGCACGCTCGCGGCGGGAACATACACCGGAGACGTGCAGGTCGCGTCCGGCACGGGCGCGGTGCAGACGGTAAAGGTGACGCTGCTGGTCAGCGCGACCGGAACTCCCGTGCTGCTGGAAGTGGAGAGCGCCGCGAGCTTCCAAACGGGTGCGGTCTCGCCGGGCGAGATCGTTACCCTATTCGGCGACAACATTGGACCTGCAACACCCTCGACGGGCACGTCGTTCACTCCGACGAACGGCACAGTATCCACTACGCTGGCGGGCGTGAGCGTGACATTCAACGGCGTAGCAGCGCCGCTGATCTTCGTCGCTCCCGGTCAGATCAATCTGATCGTGCCCTACCAAGTGGCATCGCAAGAGGGGCAGACGGTGCCGGTGGTAGTGACGAACAACATGACGGCATCGGCGAGCATGAACGTCTTGGTGGCGGCGACGGCACCGGCCATCTTCTCGTTGGGCGAGAACGGCAGCGGGCAAGGCGCGATTCTCAATCAGAACGCGAGCATCAATGGGTCGAGCAATCCGGCTGCGCCGGGGAGTATCATCTCGATCTACGCGACCGGCGAAGGCGTCCTCACGTCGGCGACAACGGGCTGCATTACCGGCAGCACCCCGCCGTTCCCTCGTCCGATCGGCAACGTTTCGGTGACCATTGGCGGGCAAGCTGCTACGCCAATAACCTATGCGGGCGAAGCGCCGGACTTCGTGTGCGGATTGATCCAGATCAACGCGACCATTCCGGCGAGCACGGGCGCCGGGGCGCAGTCGGTGGTGCTAACGATCGGCGGGAACAACAACTCGTCGCAGAGCATCACGGTAGCAGTGCAATAGCTTTCACACGGGCCCAGAGGGCGCCCCTGAAAGCCACAGGGGGGCCATGCGCATTATGATGATGGCATGGCTCTTCACCCACAGTCCAGATTCGTTTTAGACCAAATGGCAGCGGCGGGCGGGCCGCCGATGGAGCAGATGACGCCGGTGGAGCTGCGCGCGAGCCGCGCGGCGCAGGCCGATGCGATGGCGGAACTGGCCGGTCCGGTACAGCCAGTGGCGCGCGTGGAGGATCGCACGATTCCCGGGCCCCGGCAGCCGATTCCCGTGCGCGTGTATTGGCCTGAAAGCGGCAAAAACCTTCCGGGGCTGGTGTATTATCACGGGGGCGGGTGGGTGTTCGGGACGCTGGACAGCATCGACCGCACGATGCGCGCACTTACCAATGCGTCCGGGTGCGTGGTGATCTCGGTGGATTACCGGCTCGCGCCCGAGCACAAGTTTCCGGCGGCGGTGGAGGATGCCGATGCGGCGCTCGGCTACGTGGCGGAGCACGCGGAGGAGTTCGGAGTCGATCCGAAGCGCATCGCGGTGGGCGGCGACAGCGCGGGCGGAAACCTGGCGGCGGTGGTTTGCTTGATGGCTCGGGATCGCGGCGGGCCGAGCGTCTCGTTCCA
>JASIGB010000540.1:0-8021 GCA_030045355.1 Bryobacteraceae bacterium | reverse complement strand
TTGAAAAGCTGCGTTCCCGCAAGCCCGTGGCATCGGAACCCGTGGGCGTGGCGCCGGGCACCGCATCCAACCGGTCGGCATCCAAAGGTTGACACCCGGCCACGCCCTCCTCGAAAATAGGAGCGTCCTTCCCATCGAGCGGATGTGGCGGAATTGGCAGACGCGCTAGATTCAGGTTCTAGTTCTCGCAAGGGAGTGGAGGTTCAAGTCCTCTCATCCGCACCAAATACATAAAAGAATATCCAAAGAGCGACGATCCTAGGCTAGACGCGGGGCGATGCCCCTTTGAAGCTGTTTTGAATCACGTAACAGATCTTTCGTTCCAGGTGGGGGACAACTGTAACCCATGTGTCGAGCCAGCCGGCAGCGTTTGGAACGTTCCGCTCTCAGCGCCTATCTAAAATCTCCGGCGAGGTTTCTTTGCCCGATCCTGCCCCGGCAGTGGCCCTCCTCTGGGGCGCGAATCTGGCGGAGCAAATCGCGGACCGAGGCGAACGAATCTTATCTAACCATCCTCCGTTGCTGGGTTTCGAAATCGACACCGGGCCCGCGATTCGATGGCGTCGCGATTACACCAATGACATCGGAGAGACTTGTTGCGGGCGACGCCGGCATCATCGCGGTTTTACCGCCGGGGGTTCCGTCGCCGCACAATTCAGAGACGCTTTGGGCTGAACCGGCTTCGGGCCAAACGCCCGAGCCGTGTCGCGCTGCGGACGGTTCGTGCGGGAGAGAGCGCGTTGCCGCGCCAGTTCCTTGGCGGCTTGCGGCTCATACTGCGCGCTCGTCAGCGTGGCGAGGAAGGCGACAACGTCGTCGATCTCCTGTTCACTCAGAGCCAGGGGCTGCATGTCCTGATCGAGCCATGGGTCCTGAATGCCGTCCCCTTTGTTGTAATGGTCCATCACGTCCCAGAGTGTCGCTTGCGAGCCGTCGTGAAAGTACGGGGCCGTGATCAGGACGTTACGCAGACCAGGTGTTTTGAATGAGGCGATATCGCTTTGGTGCCTGGTCACCAGGAAGCGGCCAACCACGGAGGTCTCGCTCTGAATCGCCGCCCGATCCACGTCGATCACCTTTCCCGAATTGACCTCCTGTTCCGCCTTGCAAGCGAGCGCGACGACATTGTGGCGAATGATGCCGATGCCGATATTGTGAAAATCCTTGTCCATAAAGAAGGTTGGATCTCGGCTTATCTCCGTAAGGGCATGACATTTGTTGCATCGAGCTTTCGTGTTGAAAAGCTCCCAGCCTCGCTGAGCGGAGTCATTGATCGCGCTCTTTTCGCCGGCGATGAAGCGATCGAAAGGGGCGTCAAAAGAGAATTGCGTGCGCTCGTAAGATGCGAGGGCGCGGACAAGATCGTCCCGATTAATCGGACGCCCGAACACACGTTGAAACTCCCGCTGATATTCGGGCACAGCCGCAATACTGGCGACAGCGGCGTCCATGCTGGGTTGACCCATTTCGACCGGATTGACGATGGGAAGAGCGGCTTGCTCCTCGAGCGTTCTCACGCGGCCGTCCCAAAACTGCGCGATGTTGTAGAGTGAGTTCAGAATGGTCGGGGAGTTGCGTTGGCCGGCGCGGCCGTGGACTCCGATCGAGACGGTCCGGCCGTCCGTGAACGCGAGTTTCGGGTCGTGGCATGTACTGCAAGCAACGGTCCCATCCACGGACAAGCGCCCATCGAAAAAAAGCTTTTCGCCCAACGCAATCTTCTCCGGAGTCTGCGGATTGTCCGCCGGGACCGCTGCAAGCGTGGCCTCCATGGGCGCTCCAAGTTGTTTCAGCGACTTGGGGCGAGCAAGAGGACTGTCGGGAGGAATCGGCGGCGCGTGCGGCGCTTGCGCCTCGGCGGTGCTCTTGTAAGCGAGAGCCGCGAAAAACAAAGCGAATACAGCTTTAGTGCGATGTTGCATCGCACTCGCTCCATGCAGCTTCGGTTCCACCATCGCGCAAGGTTTACGGGGATAAAGAGGAAGGCTTCGACGTTGAGGCGACAGTCGCGTCTTCCGGCGGACACCCCCCTCGGCGATGGAAGGGAGTTGCGGAGACGACCCCGAAACACGCTTAAAACGCTAGCCCGATTTGGACTTTGGCTGGATTGCCATAGGACCAAAGGCCAATACCAAATCCGTGAGTGCGTGCCATCCTAATCTCGGAAGGAAGAATGGACAATGTAGAGAAAGTTGGCCTGGTGGCGATTGTGGACGACGACAAAGCGGTCTGCCGGGCCATCAGTAGACTCGTGATGTCTGCTGGGTGGGAGTCGGAGATGTTCTCTTCCGCAGAGGAGCTGCTTCGGTCTCCTCGGAGTCGCCGGCCGGACTGTTTGATCCTCGATTTACGTTTGCCCGGGATGAGCGGCCTTGAACTGCAGCGACAACTCGCCACACGTCGCTGCCAAACCCCAATCGTCTTCGTATCGGCTCACGACGACCCAGCGTCGCGTGCACAGGCTCTACAGGGAGGCGCCTTCGCATTCCTGGCGAAACCCTTTAACGATAGTGCTCTGTTAGAGGCCGTACGTTTAGCTATGAGCCACGGACGCTGAACCAGATCACCACGATCTTCCGGATGTGTTAACATCCTCGGCGTCAGAAATTGTCTGGAAGGAATTTACAACATGGCCACGACATCGATGACGTCAGTTAACGAAATGAGAAGATCAGGGATCTCCGTGGTGGGAGATCGGCCCTGGGGAACTCATTTTTGCAATTTCTACGAGAGCGGAGAAGACCTGCTCGAGATGCTGGTGTCCTATTTCAAAGCTGGACTAGAAGACAACGAGTTCTGTGTGTGGGTAGTCTCCGAGCCTCTGTCAGAGCGGGCGGTCTGGGATGGTTTGCGCGCGGCGGTTCCTGAATTTGATTACCACATGTCGAAGCGAAGTATCGAAGTGTTCGACGGGCGAGAGTGGTACCTGAAGGGGGGAACCTTTGATTCGAACCGTGTCATGACCGCCTGGAACGAAAAACTCGATCGGGCGCTGGACCGCGGATATGCGGGCCTCCGGGGTACAGGGAATACCGCTTGGTTGCAAAATAAGGACTGGAAGGCTTTTTCGGACTACGAACAGCTTGTGAATGACAGCGTAGGCGGACGACGGGCGGTGCTGTTGTGTACGTATTCGCTCGCATCTTGCGGGGCAAGTGAGCTTTTGGATGTAGTGGGTACTCATCAATTCGCGACAGCCAGGCGCCATGGAAGCTGGGAACTCGTCGAGACCGCGGAATTAAAGCAAGCCAAAGAAGAAATCAAGAGAATGAATGACGAACTGGAGTCACGCGTTCGTCAGCGCACCGAAGAACTTGAAGCCGCCAATCGAAAACTGAATCAAGCACAAGCGGAGCTGGCGCACATTAACCGCGTCGTGACCGTGGGTGAGCTCACCGCTTCGATCGCGCACGAAATCAAGCAACCCCTTGCGGCCATCGTTGGTAACGCTAAAGCTGGCGTCCGCCTGCTGGCAGGCCCCTCGCCCGACACCGAGGAGGTGCAGCACGCGCTCGCCGATATTGCGGAGCAAGGAGACAGGGCGGCGGAGATCATCTCGCGCATCTCCGCACAGATGAAAAATGCAAGAACCGAGAAGAGTGCGGTAGACATCAACGAAACCATTCGCGAAGTGATCGCCCTGGCACACCGGGAGTTAGAGAAGCACCAGGTTGCGGTTCGAACGGAACTGGCTCCGACGCTCACATCCGTGACGGGTGACCGCGTCCAGTTGCAGCAGGTAATCTTGAATCTGATCATGAACGGCATCGAGGCCATGGAATCAGTCACGAGCCACCCGAAAACACTGCTGGTTCAATCGCAATCGGATCGGTCGGAGGTCGTGGTTTCGGTGCGCGATTCCGGAATCGGGATAGATGTAGAACATGGGAAACGTATTTTTGACGCCTTCTTCACGACCAAGCCTCATGGCTTAGGAATGGGACTGGCGATTAGCCGATCCATCATCGAGGAGCATGGTGGTCAATTGATGTTCTCGGCAAACGGCGATCGGGGCACGAAGTTCCGCTTCACGTTGCCATGCCCCGCGTAGCTCCGCTATAGGGCCTAGGGCCTACATGCGGAGCCAAAGGCATCACGTTCTGGCATGTGATCTCAGGCCAATGTAAGTACCCGGTCGCCGGCTGTGTTTGCGTGGGACGAAAACATGACTCAGCCTCCCCAAATCGTCTTCGTGGTTGATGACGACCCAGCTATTTGCGCAGCGCTGAAAAGATTGATTCGCTCCGTTGGCATCGAAGTGCAAACGTTTACATCGGCACAAGAATTTCTTGGCGCCAGCCGTCCAGGAGTCCCCGCTTGCCTCGTACTGGATGTCCGTTTGCCGGATCTGAGCGGGCTCAACCTGCAGCAAAAGCTCATTGATGCCAGGATTGATCTGCCCATCATCTTTATCACCGGCCATGGAGACATTCCTATGACGGTTCGCGCCATGAAGGCCGGAGCGCTGGAATTCTTGACCAAGCCCGTCAAAGAACAGGATCTGCTCGACGCGATTCAACGCGGATTCGAACAGCATCGTCATCACCTGGCGCGGCGTGCGGAGGCTTCCGAGCTGCAACGCCGTTATGATTCCCTGACTCCGCGTGAACGGGAAGTATTCCCCCTGGTGACTAGTGGATTGCTCAACAAACAGATTGCGGCGGAATTAGGGGCAAGTGAAAAGACAATCAAGATTCATCGCGGCCAAGTCATGCAGAAGATGAAAGCAGAATCTTTAGCTCACCTGGTGCGAATGGCGGAGAAACTCGGCCTCACTGCCTCCAGCGCGAATCGCGCATAGCTCCGGTCCTAGGACGCTTCCTGAAAATCCCAGCGCGGTAGGACCAAAGGCGGATAGAAGTGGCTCGACCCGCTTGCTAATTTTGAAGAAGAAAGGCGGTCTGAAGATGAACACACGATCAGACAGCGTCGAGCGGGAACAGCGCCTGCATGTGTTGGGGACAAAGTGGCATGACGGCGATGCGAGGTCTTATTCGTACATCGACCTCGACCAGGAAATCGAGAGGTCGCCAGGCACGGAGTTTGCTGGAATCATCGGGTCAAGCCAGGCGCTCCGCAAGGTTTTGGATCAGATTCGGATCGTTGCGGCAACCGATTCCACGGTTCTGATCGAAGGGGAGACAGGTACAGGCAAGGAACTTATCGCGAACGCCATTCACATGCGGAGTGAACGCCGGCGTGCACCGTTTGTAAAGTTGAACTGCGCCGCAATTCCGCTGGAGCTGCTGGAAAGCGAACTGTTCGGCCACGAGCGGGGCGCCTTCACTGGTGCTGTGAGCCACAGATTAGGTCGTTTTGAGGCGGCCAGCGGCGGCACGCTGTTCCTGGATGAAGTCGGCGACATGCCTCTCGCGCTGCAGTCGAAGCTATTGCGAGTACTGCAAGAGCACGAGTTTGAGCGGCTGGGCAGTACGGTCACTCGGAGGGTCGACGTACGGGTAATCGCGGCGACCAATCAGAATCTCGCCGGCCGGGTCGCTGAAAAGCAGTTCCGAGCGGACCTCTATTACCGCCTGAATGTCTTTCCCATCGCGCTCCCGCCGCTTCGTTGGCGCGTGGATGACATCCCGGTGCTGGTAGCGTATTTCGTCCGCGCGTACGCCACACGTATGTCGAAACACATCTCGAAAATGCCGGTGGGCGCGATGGATGATCTGATGAGCTATAGCTGGCCGGGAAACATACGGGAGCTGGAGCACTTTATTGAACGAGCAGTGATTCTGACCAGGACCGACGTACTGGGGCTGCCTGCCCTGCCATCTGGCACGTCGACCGCGAGCCAACCTGTGACATTGGCTGAAGCGGAGAGGAACCACATTCTGCACGTTCTGAAAGAAAGTAATTGGGTGGTCGGAGGCAAGGCCGGCGCGGCAGCGCGTCTCGGCGTCAAACGTACGACCCTTTTGGGCAAGATGCGCAGGAGCGGTCTCTCAAAGAAGGCGGCCTATGCGACTATCTAGTGGATCGCCATTCGCAATAGACGTTCACCGGGATGAACTTTTACGGAGCAGGTAGGGGCGCCGCGGGCCGGGACACATGGCCGGTGCGCGCTTCTTCTATCGAAACGTGATTGACGTCGAGCGTCCTGGCGGTAGCCCGGTCGAGAGCGATCAAGGCCTTCGCGTAGGCCCCTTTTGCGGAGACTTCGGTAGATTGCGCCTGTGCCAGCAGCGTTTCATAGTTGATCACCATATAATTGGTGGCCAGACCGACGTTAAAGGTCTCTTGTTCCACTTTCACGGACTGCTGCTGCAGGACGCGGCTTTGGATGGCGGCTTCGTATGCGGCTCGAGCCTGCTGCATGGCGACGTACGCATCGGCTACTTCCAGGCGAACCTGATTCTCAAATTGCTGGCGGCGTACTTGAGTCTGCCGGACCTGCAGTTCATCGCGAACGGCATCGGCTTGAGCCACACGATTCCGCAGCGGTAGCGTCAACTGGAGCCCGATGCTGTAAGTTGGAAAATTGTTTTTGAAAATCTGTCCCAGCGCGGTGCCGTACCCACCGGGATACAGGGCGGCGGCTGGTGTCAGCGCGGCCCCAGCCGGACTAATGCCTCCGGAGAGGCCGCCATTCTGCACCGTGCCTACCACGTCCAGTTCCGGCCGCAGGGCGTTGAGTGAGCCCTGCAGGCTGATCTGGGAATTCTCGACTTGTATGCCGGCCTGAGCCAAATCCGGCCGATCGTGTAAGGCCTCGGTCATCAAGGCGTCGACCGGTTGGACCGATTCGGTCTCCGGAACCGTGACGGAGTCAGTCGCAATAATATGGGCCGCGCGGATGGCGGGATTCGCCAGGCCATTCCGGGTGAGCGCTGTCTTTACGATTAGTTCCTGCTGTTGGACAAGACCTTCGGCCGAGATCAAGGCCTGCTGAGTGGACGCCAGTTCAGCCTGCGCGCGTGTCACTTCGATCGGCGCCTGTTCGCCTTGTTCCACCTTATGCTTGTTATCGTCATACAACTGCTGAGCGAGGCGCACGGCTTCGCGCTTCACCTTAACATCTTCGTTCAGGCTCACCAGGTCCGTATAGAGTCTCGCAATTCCTGCCACGGTGTCGATCACTTGCTGGCGGAACACCAGATCGGCAACCCTTTGGTCATTCTTGGCGATGCGGATAAACCTGCGATTCAAGTTGATCCCAAATCCGCGCAGCAACGGCTGGGTAATGGTGAATCCCAGGCTGGCATCCAGAATCGGATTGTAAGTGTAGCGTGAGGCGTCGGAGGTGATTCGGTCACTGTCGAACGTCACGACAAGCTGTGCGCCGGAGGAGAAACCCTGTGTGTATCCGGCGTTTGCGTTGAAATTGTTCGAAACCAACCAGTTTGACGCACCAGTGATCAGAGGATCGAACTCCAGCGTGCTTTGATGCGCCGCGTTGATGGATCCCGAAAGTAGAGGGTCGAATTGCGGAATGGGCGATCCGTTGGACGGCGGGATGGCGCCCGTCACCGATAAATCATTCTGCTGTTCGGTGATCAGCGCGACATCAGAAAAATTCGAATTCACCACCGGGGCCGGCGTCGGACTGGCGGTGAGAGTTGTGAGCAGCGGGCCACTTGGCCCGCCAATGCCGGGAGGCGGCTCGTCCACCAGGAGGCTGAGGCCGCGCAGCAAGCCGCCGCCCTCGGCACGCGTAATGTCGGTTCCGGCGATACGCGGGAGATAGCGCTCCAGGTCAATGTCCAAGTTGTTTTCGAGCGCCAGCGCGATCGCATCCGGCAGGGAGAGATACAACTGGCCGGCGCGCATCAGGTCGAAAATTCGCCCCGAGTTGTGGAAGTTCTCCGGCCCCACTGGCTTCGCTTCGTAGGGACTGATGAACGAGCTGCGCACGAAATTCATTTGAGCTCCTCCCAGCGCGGGGAGAAGCACCGCCAGAACCGCCGCCTGCGACCAGGTCCTCATTGTGCCTTCTCTTGCGGCGAATTCGGCGCCGCGATTTGAACGAGCGCCCCCTCTTGCACCGCGTCGCTCGGATCAACGACTACCTCTTC
>JASIGB010000539.1:0-4590 GCA_030045355.1 Bryobacteraceae bacterium | reverse complement strand
GTTCCAGGCCTGGACTTCGCCGAAGTGATCCGCGGCCGGCACAATGCCGCCGCCGGATCCGAA
This sequence comes from Bryobacteraceae bacterium, assembly GCA_030045355.1. Taxonomy (GTDB): domain Bacteria; phylum Acidobacteriota; class Terriglobia; order Bryobacterales; family Bryobacteraceae; genus Palsa-89. The sequence continues at coordinate 4,527 of JASIGB010000539.1, read as the reverse complement.
CTTGACGCCCGTGTAGTTCTTGCCCGGCGAATACTCCACTTCCACGCCCATCGACGTACCGCACATGTTGTTATTGGCTGGAATATAAATCATGTGGGTCTGGGGGCTGAAGGCGATCGGGGGCCAATTCTTTCCGCCATGGAAACCAGGGCAGAAGTTGGCCTCTTTCCCCGTACCCGGCTTGTGCTCGGCATCGATCTGAGGACGGCCGGTCTCGGCATCGAGGCTCTTAAACACGTTCTGATAGACGTAAGGCTTGCCTTCGACGAACTTCAATCGCCCGCCGGACGACTCGCTGGCGCGGTCGAGAAACCAGAGGTAGCCGTCGCGCGCGACATCGATCAGTCCCTGAATCGTGCGGCCGCCGCGCTGGAAATCCACCAGGATCGGAGGCGAGACTTCATCCCAATCCCAGGATTCGTTGGGGTTGTATTGAAAATATCCTTTGATCTTGCCGGTCGCCACGTCCAGTGCGATGGTGGATGCGACGTACAGATTGTCGCCCGGCCGCTGATCGCCCATCCACGGGCCGCCGTTGCCGGTGCCCCAATACGCGAGATTGGTAACGGGGTCGTAGTTCCCCGTGACCCACACGGAGCCGCCGCCGTTCTTCCATTGGTCGCCCTTGGGCCACGTTTCACTACCGGGTTGGCCAGGCGCGGGGATGGTGTACGTCCGCCAGAGTTCCTTTCCGGTTTCCGGATCGAACGCGGCCACGAAGCCGCGCACGCCGTATTCGCCGCCCGAGGCGCCCACCATCACCTTGCCGTCCGCGATCAACGGAGCCAGCGTCATGTAATAAGCTGCCCGGCTGTTGGCGACCTCGGTGGACCAGACTTCGTGACCCGTGCGTGCGTCGAGCGCAATCAGCAGCGACTCGCCCGCGGCAAAATACACCTTGTCGCCGTACAGCGCGACGCCGCGGCTGGTATCGTGCGCTACCACGGCGCCGGTGGGCCGCGACTTCCGGAACCGCCACAGCAGATTGCCGCTGTGTACGTCGATGGCGATCACCTGGTTGTCGGGCGTGGAGATGAACATCACGCCGTTATTCACCAGCGGTGCGGCCTCGTGGACTTTATCGTCGCCGGTGGAGAAAATCCAAACCGGCTGAAGCTTATTGACGTTGTCCCGGGTGATTTGGTCCAACGGGCTGTAGCCCCAGCCATCGTAGGTGCGCCGTATGGAGAGCCAGTTGCCGTCTTCAGGGTGCAAGAGCCGTTCGGCGGTGACCGGTTGGTAGTTGCGCAAGACCTCGGGGATGGGCGCGGCCGGAGCTGAATCCTGGGTGAGCGATTGACCGTAAGCGAAGCACGCGGTCAGCCCAAAGGCAGCGGCCATCGCCCCCGCTCGAATGTGAGAATTTTTGACGGAAAACATGAGTGGGCCTTCGGTCAGTCATCATACACGACACGATGCTTTGACGTAGGGTGCTTCGATGTAGAATAAAAGGCCGGAAATGACATTCAATTGGCGAATTCGAACTCTGGCGTTGGGGATCGCGTTCGGCGGGCTGGTGTTCATGCTCGCGGCGCAAACCAGTCAATCTTTCAAGGCGCGGTTGTCGGCGGTGGCGGCGGACGCCCGGACGCGCGCGGCCCTCGCGGGATCGGGAAGGGCCACGGCAACGCTCCACGGCTCGGAGTTGACGATCAGCGGCGAGTTCGAGGGATTGGAATCTCCCGCGACCAAGGCCGAGCTGCATAGCGCGGTGGCCGCGGGCGTGAGAGGACCGGCGATCGCCGCTCTTTCCGTTACCGCGGCCGAGAGCGGAATGATCGTCGGGACTGTCAACCTGACGCCCGCGCAATTGACCGGCCTGCACAAGGGCGGTGTGTATATTCAGATTTACAGCCAGAAGGCCCCGGACGGTGTCCTGTGGGGCTGGCTGTTGCCTTAGGAGCCCCTTAGGAGCAAGAACACATGTTCAGCAGAATGTTTTTGGCGGCCTCGATCGCCGCGATTTGCACTGTGGCTAGCTATGCCCAGCAGGCAACGGGCCCTTACACGGCGGCTCAGGCCGCGGCGGGGCGGGCGGCTTTTCAGGCAAACTGCGCCGGATGCCACGGCGCCGATCTCGCGGGCCAAAATAACGCGTCCGCATTGGCGGGCAGTCTGTTCATGAGCAGTTGGGGCGACCGCACCACGGCCGACCTGGTCTCATTCATGGAAGGCGCGATGCCGCCGTCGAATCCCGGCAGCTTGGGCGAACAGGCCTACGTGAACGTGGTGGCGTATATCCTGGATTTCAATGGCGCACGCCCCGGCGATCAGTCGCTGACCGCTGGCGCGAAAGTGGCCATTCGTTCGGTTGCCAGCGGGCAGGCGCGTCCGCGCGCAGGCGCACCGGGTGAACCGTTGGGCGGCCGGGCCGAAGCGCCCGTTCCCGCGACGCCGCGCGGTCTTGTGGTGCATGGTGAGGTGAAGAACTTCACACCCGTGACCGACGCGATGCTGCGGAAGCCTGATCCGAGCGATTGGCTCATCATCCGCCACGATTATCACGCCACCAATTACAGCACCTTGAGCCAGATCAACGCGCAGAACGTCAAGGATCTCCAGCTTCAATGGGTGTGGGCGATGAACGAAGGCACCAATCAGGCCGCGCCCATCGTGCATAACGGCGTGATGTACATTAACAATCCCGGCAATATCGTGCAGGCGATCGATGCCCGCACCGGCAATCTCATCTGGGAGAATCGCATCGGAACTTCGGCGAACGGCAGCTCGCAGCGCGGCCTGGCCATCTACGATGACAAGGTCTACATCACCACCAGCGAGGCGCACATCTACGCCTTGAATGCGCGCACGGGCCAGAATGTTTGGGACACCGTGATCGGCGATCGCAAGCAGAGCAATTATTCCACCTCCAGCGGGCCCATCATCATCAACGGCAAAGTGGTGCAAGGCCTGGGCGGATGCGCGAAGTACCAGGAAGAGAAGTGCTTCATCAGCGCCTACGATGCCGAGACCGGCAAGGAAGTTTGGCGCTTTTACACCATCGCCAAGGAAGGCGAACTTGGCGGCGACTCCTGGGGCAATCTTCCGAACCTGTTCCGCGCGGGCGGCGAGACGTGGATCACGGGCAGCTACGATCCCGACCTGAATCTCACTTACTGGGGCGTCGCGCAATCGAAGCCCTGGATGCGCGCCAGCCGGCATTCCGGGAACGGTGCGACGCTGTTTGCCAACTGCACCGTGGCGCTGAATGCCGACACGGGGAAGCTGGTCTGGTATTATTCGCACGCCCCCGGCGAATCGCTCGATTTGGATGAAGTGTTCGAACGCGTGCTGGTAGACGAAGGCACGCAAAAACTGGTATTTAGCGCGGGCAAGGCGGGCATCCTGTGGAAGAACGATCGCGCGACCGGGAAATACCTGGGACACAAGGAGACAGTGTTCCAGAATATTTACGATTCGTTCGATCCGACCACCGGCGAGCCGCACTATCGCAACGACATCGTGGAGCAGCAGGTGGGCGAGCTGGTTCAGAGCTGCCCGACCTCGGAAGGCGGCCACAACTGGCACGCCATGAGCTACGACCGGCCGCTCGACCAGCTCATCATTCCCGTGGCGCAGAGCTGCCAGGAAATGAAGGCGCAAAAGATCGACCTGGTGGCGGGCGGAGGGAGCGCGGGCGGCGCGAACCGCTGGTTCTTCGAATCGCCGGGATCGGGCGGCAATATCGGCAAGCTGGCGGCCTTCGATGTCAAGACGCTGAAGGAAAACTGGAAGATCGAGCAGCGCGCGCCGTTCATGACCGCCGTGCTGTCGACGGCCGGCGGAATCGCGTTCGTGGGCGACATGGACCGCCGCTTCCGCGCCATCGACGTGAAAACGGGCAAGGTGCTGTGGGAGACACGCCTGGCGACTTCGGTGCAGGGCTTCCCGCTGACGTTCAGCATTGATGGGCGGCAGTACATCGCGGTGACCAGCGGATTGGGCGGCGGCAGCCCGCGCATGGTGCCGACGGTGCTGGCGCCGGAGGTGCACTACCCGTCGTACGGGAACGCGCTGTACGTGTTCGCGCTGCCGGAGAAGTAGCGGACCGCTCAGCGCGTCCAAGTCATAACGGAGCGCCGTTCTCAGGCCACGTCAGGATGATCCACAAAGTCCACGCTGCCGGAAGCAAGCAGATAGGTAGCATCCATAACAGAACTTTAACGACCTGTCGCCGTCTCGCCCCGCCGCTTCGCATCGCCCGCACGAGCGCCCAAGCCCATACTGCAGGAGGAACAACAATCGGCCAGAGTAGTTGACTGGCAGAGAGGACAGTCCGCATATAGGCCTGTTCACGCTACTCCGTCGCTACGCCCATCGTCGGCCAACCTGCTCTACTCCCCCGCGCCGGCCCAGGCCGCGATGGCTTTCCAATCCGGATCGTCCTTGGACAGAAACTGGCGGCCTCCGCTGTGAAACTCGTCGCCGCCGCCTTCCTTGGCCAGCGGATGGATCAGGATCAGGCTCGCCGACGGGTTTTTCACATTCACTAGCTTCTTCACCGACTCATAGTTCATGTGCGACTGC
>JASIGB010000538.1:0-11726 GCA_030045355.1 Bryobacteraceae bacterium | reverse complement strand
TTCGTCAAAGTGAGAAACGCCGGGGCGGGCGGTCCGATCGCTGAGCCGAAGATCGACACCAATTCGCCCGGCGCAACCGCGCCGGATTGAAACGTCGCGCCGTTCACCACGCCCGCCGTTGTGATGCTTGGCGCGGCATTGGCCAAGCGCAATAGCGCCGCGCCGTAGCCGGGAATCGTCACCTGCATCTGCGCGGCAGGCGCCAGCGATAGGAGCGCCGGGCCGGCAGCCGGAGTCGCGGCATCGAGCGTCACCAGAGTCGCGGAGTTGAACGTTCCCAGAGCCGACAAATCGAGCGCGAACGTGCGCGAGACGCCGGCGCCGTTGTTGTCCGAGAAGATATTCTGGACCGCGTGATTGGACATCAGAATCACCACGGATCCGTCCGCATTCCTGAGTGCTATGGTGTGCGTATCCAGTCCATGCAGTGCGCCGGTGTGAGTGATCCACAGGCAACAGCCGGATTCCGTGGTTGCGAGAATGTCCTGGCCGGGCGGGGAAGGCAGCCAATGCGAGAGATAATAGTCCACCCAATAGCTGAGATAGGGATTGGCCGACGCATCCGTTTCGCCGAACTGCGCGTTCGAAGAAAAATCCCAGTGGTAGAGAGCCTGCGCGCCCGCCTGCCCGAGCTGTTCGAAGACCAGCGAACGCCAGGCGGCGAAGAACGCGCTGGTGCCGCGCTGATCCAGCACGAACGGCGTCCCATTGCACGCGCTGAGGCCATTGTTCAAGGCGTAATCGGCATTCACATTATTTTCGGTCACCCAAACAGGAACGGACGCGAGCGCCGGATTGGTGCCCAGCTCGGAAACGATATAGCTGACCTCGTTCGCAAAGCCGAGAACCGTGGGAAAGAGGTCGTCATCGAGGGTCTGCTGGTTGCACGTCGAGTAAAAATGTGTGGCCAGCGCATTCACTGGCGCGGTGACGCCGGACACGAAGGCCGGCAAAAAACTTTCGGCATCCGGCGCCCAATCGTCCAGCTCCACTGCGGCGAACTTGATTGACGGATCCACCAGCGCCATCGCGGGAACCGTCGTGTTGTAGAGATTCGTGTAGTCCTGGGGCGTCATGCCGTTGCCGTTTGGCTCATTGAAAATGCCCCACCAGGTAATCGGATATGGGCTGGGGCTCTGATAATGCACGCCGTTCGCATCGAAGCCGCCGGTGTTGTAATACTCCACCAGGTTTGCGGCCATGGCGGCGAAGGCATCGAAGCTTGAAGCGGGCAATTGGCCGCTCGCGTTGTTCATGAACGACGGCGCTCCGGCGATCTGAAATTCGGGGCTGTGATCGCCGGCGCTTTGGACGAATGGCACGAAGGCGTCCAATTGCGAAAAGTCCCAGATGCCGGGGCTGGTGAGTGGATCGCTCGCCGCCACAAGCTGCAAGCGCGTGTGCTGGGGCTGAAGCGCGTTCAGCGTGGGGAGCGCCGCGGGAGTCTGGCTGAAGAACTGATCGGAGTAATTGATCAGTTGCAGATTGGTGGACATGGCAACCTGCAGCCGGCCATTGACCCCGACCGACGAGTCGATCTGAGCGCTCACCGTCACGTTGACCGTGTTCGATTGCGCCGCGCCGGACGCGGCATACAGCAGCAAAACCGAGGGCAGGCCAATCGCAAGCTGAAACCGGGGCATCTTCAGTTGCCGTTCTAGACGTGGCGGGAAAACGTTTCGTTGCATCATGGAGGAGGCATGTCACGTCGGTTAGTAAGCGCGCTTGTATTGGTTTTGTTGCCGGTGGGTTTGTTGACGGGCATTCCGGCCTGGGCGGGGTTTTGTTCCGTTGCGCCAGCGCCTTCCGAGTTCCGGCACGATTTTCAGTTTTTCGCGGGCTACTCGCCGGTATCCGCTACGCTGATCGGAACCACTTCAAACCGCCGCTTCGTAGCCGCCGGATTCAGTTACGGCTACCGTTGCTGGATCTGGCCCGGCATGTCCCTCGCCTACACGGGTGAACTCATGCCGGCGGCGATTCTTTTGCAGCCCGCGCAGTATCTGCCTGAACTCGTCCCCAGCCACGCAGTCTACGGATTCGCTGTCACGCCGCTCGGCTTTACGGCGGACTTCGGAAGGGGGCACAAAGTCTATCCGTTCCTGGAAACCGATGAAGGCATCATCGCGTCGAGCGAACCGATTCCCATTAATATTCCCGGCGCCACGGGACTGAACTTTCTGATCGACCTGGGCGGCGGTGTACGGATTAAAACAGGCGAGCGTCATACCATCAGCCTTGGCTACAAATTTCTTCATATCTCGAACGGCTTCACCAGCGCGGTTAACCCCGGTGTGGACAACAACGTGTTCTATGCCGGTTTCTCCTTCCTGCGATAGCGTGACGGCGTGAATCTGACTGCGTGGACATGACTCGATGGAAGTGAGCGCTGCAACGAAACGCCTGCTGCCCTGGCTGGTGGCGGTAGCGTTCTTCATGGAGTCGCTCGATACCACCATTCTGAACACTGCGGTGCCCACCATCGCGGACGCGCTGAAAGTGGCGCCGCTCAGCATGAAAGCGGTGCTCTCCAGCTACACGCTGAGCCTGGCTGTATTCATTCCCATCAGCGGCTGGATGGCGGACCGCTTCGGAACGCGCCGCGTCTTCGCCTCCGCCATCGGCATTTTCTCTCTGGGATCGCTGCTCTGCGGCCTGTCGAACAACATTCACGTGCTGGTGGCCGACCGCGTGCTGCAAGGCTGCGGAGGCGCCATGATGGTGCCCGTTGGACGCCTCACCATCGTGCGGACATTCGCCAAATCCGAGCTGATCCGTGCCATGAGTTTCGTCGCGATCCCGGGCTTGGTGGGGCCCATGCTCGGACCGATTGCCGGCGGCTTGATCGTCGGCTACTTTCACTGGCGCCTGATTTTCTTCCTGAATATTCCGATCGGCCTGATCGGGCTCATACTCGTCCATTTCCATTTGCCGGATTATCGCGAGAAATCGAATCCGCTCGATTTGCTCGGTCTCATCCTGTTCGGCTCCGGCATCGCGCTGCTGTCCTACGTGCTCGAGGTGTTCGGCGAGCATTCGCTCAGCGTGCGGGAAGTTCTGGGGCTGCTGGTGATTTCGATCGCGCTGCTCGCCGGCTACGGCCTGCACGCCTCGAAGACCGAGTTTCCGTTGCTGGATCTGATCCTGTTTCGCATACGAACCTTTCGTTCGGCGGTGAGCGGAAGTTTCTTCACACGCATCGGCCTGGGCGGGATCCCGTTTATTCTTCCGCTGCTCTATCAGGTAGGCATGGGCTTCACGCCGATTCAATCGGGCTTGCTGATTATGCCGCAAGCCATCGCGGCCATGAGCTTGAAGATGACCATGCCGCGCATCATCGCGCGCCTGGGCTATCGCGCGGTATTAATCTCCAACACGCTGATCCTGGCCGTGCTCATTGCGCTTTTTGCGACCATCGAGATCGGAACGCCGCTCTGGCACATCATCGCGCTCGCGTTTTGCTACGGGTTCTTCAGCTCGCTGCAATACACGAGCATGAACACGCTGGTGTATTCCGACGTTCCCCTCACCCAAACCAGCGGAGCCAGTTCCATCGCCAGCACCATGCAACAGATGTCCATGAGCTTTGGAGTCGCGGTGGCATCGCTGCTGGCGGCCGTTTTCATCCCCACGCACTTGCGCACGACGCCGCAGGAGATGATCCATGGCATTCACTACGGTCTGTTGATCCTGGCCGCCATGACGATGCTGTCCACCAGCGTCTTCTCCGAGCTGCGCGGCACGGACGGCGAGACCACCAGCCGGCACAGGGTTTTGGAACACGCTGAGTGATGGTGGACGCAATTAGCGTAAATCGCGCAGCGTGCGGAGATCGCTCAAATCGCGGGCCAGTTCGTCGCGATCGCGCGATTCCAGCGTGTTGTTTCTCACGACGTCCTTCAGGTTATTGATTGCATCGTCCAGCTTGCCTTTATCGAAATGGTCGTGACGCAAGTCGCGGTCGAACTCCGAGAGATGATGTTGCACGTTTTCGTAGCGCACGCGCTCCTTTTCGTTGTTGCGCGTGAAATCCTCGGCGCGCGCCAGGTAGTTTTGCACCCGCTCCACCAGGTCACGGGCGCGGTCGAAATCCTGCGCCTGCAGAGTCCAACCCACGCCGGTGAGTGCAAATAGCAGCACGGCGCCGGCCACGGAGACTTTACGGGATATGATACCGAGCATCCTCATTTCCTCCGTCTGTTGGACTCCTCCACACGCGTAACTGTTGCATGGCTGGGGCTAATTCCCTTGTTTTCCAGGCGCGGCGAGCGTCGGCTAACCTGGGAGAGTGCTGAAACATATTTCCCTCCTTTGTGTTAGTACCGCCGTGGCTTTTGCGGAGGTGCACCCTCTCACGTTGCGCCAAGCCGTGGATCTCGCCTTAAAACAGAACCCCGATCTGGTGCTGTCCCGCCTGGACCAGCAAAAGGCGCAGCAGGCCATTCGCGTGGCCAAGGACCCGTTCGTCCCCAAAGTCTACGCCGGCAGCGGACTGGCCAAACCGTGGGGCTATCCGCTCAGCATCGACGGCGCGGCGCCTTCCATCATTCAAACCCGCACCGATATGGCGCTGTTCAACCGGCCCAAGACGTACGAACTGGCTCGTGTGCGCGAAGTGGCCCGCGGCTCCGAGATCGATACGGCGTCCAAGGGCGATCAGGTTGTGTATCAGACCGCTACGCTGTTCCTGGATGCGCAAGAGATGGCCCGTAGCAAGCGATCTCTCCAGCTCGAAGTCGAAAATCTTCAGCGGGTGAGCGGCGCGGTGAGCGCGCAGGTCCAGGAAGGCCGTGAGCTTCCTATCGAGAACAAGCGCGTCGCGGTGGATCTGGCGCGCGCGAGCGAACGGCTCCTGGGCCTCGGCGACGATCTCGATTACGCGGAAGCCTCGCTGGCCGTGGTCTTAGGCTATCCCGCCGCCGACCGCGTCGAGCCCGCCGCCGAAGAGCGCGCAGCCTTCGAAGTTCCTGAGAGCGAACAGGGAGCCGTAGAACAGGCCCTCGAAAACAACAAGGATATTCGCAAGCTGGAGTCGCAGCTTCAGGCCAAGGGCTTCGAGGTGAAAGAGTATCATGCGGCGCGCTTGCCAAGCGTCGACCTGGTGGCGCAGTACGCGTTGTTTACGAAAAGCGACTACGAATACTTCTTCACGCGCTTCCAGCGCAACAACGGCGAGCTGGGCGTCGGCATCCAGATCCCCCTGTTGGTTGGGTCGGCCTCGAAAGGCCTCGCGACCCAGGCGCAAATCGACATTCAGGAGTTGCGGACCGAGATGAACCAGCTGCGCAACCGCATCCAGCTCGACACGCAAAAGAGCTACCAGAATTTGCAGAAGGCCAGGTCGGCGGAGGAAGTGGCGCGCCTGGACCTGGATTATACTCGCGACCAGGTTTCGGTTCTCCTGGCCCAACTCGGCGAAGGCCGAGCTACCGAGCAGCAGGTGGACAATGCACGCCTCGCCGAACAGGAGAAATGGATCACGTTCTACGATGCGCAGCACGCGGTGGAGAACGCGCGCCTGGATCTGCTGCGCCAAACCGGAGCTCTGATGGCTGCCCTTAAATAAGGCAATGACGTGACGCGCCGCGGTGATGCGGCGGCCCTCCGGCGGTTTGCTATCATCGGACTCGATTGGCCAACCAACCCAGCGGTATCTGGCGGCACGTTCCTTACGTCTTGCCGTTCGCCGTTTTTCTTGGATTTCTGGCGCTGCAGAAGTACTTTCCTCTTCCCGCAGGCGCCGAATTCATCGTGCGCGACCTACTGATGGCCGGCGTACTCATCGGCTTCTCGCGCCAGGTAATCCACCTCAAGCCGTCGCGGCCGGTCGAAACCGTGATTCTCGGTGTCGCGGTTTTCATCATCTGGGTGGGACCGGATGTTCTGTTCCCGCATTATCGCGAGCACTGGCTGTTTCAGAACTCGATTCTGGGCCAGCTCGCCGTGGCGATTCCGGGAAGCGTGCTCTTACAACCTTGGGTGCTCTGGCCGCGCATTCTGCAAGCGGTGATTTTCGTTCCCATTCTCGAAGAGCTGTTCTGGCGCGCGTGGCTGATGCGCTGGCTGATTTCGCCGCAATTTGAGAAGATCCCGCTGGGCGCGTACCAGGCCAGCGCGTTTTGGATTGTGGCGGTGCTGTTCGCCTCCGAACATGGCCCGTACTGGGACGTCGGCCTGATCGCCGGCGTCGCCTACAACTGGTGGATGATTCGCACGCGCAGCCTGGCCGATTGCATCCTCGCGCACGCGGTGACCAATGGCTGTTTGTGCTGGTACGTCGTGGCGACGCATCGCTGGGTGTATTGGCAATAAGTGGCTTACTCGTCGCGCAGCAGCGTCAATGGGTCGAGCGCTAGCGCGCGCCGCGCGGGAATCCAAGTGGCCGCGAGCCCGAGCGCCGCCATAATCAGCACCACGCCGGCTAACACCAGCGGATCGCGCGGAGTGGCCTGATACACGATCGCCGCCAGCACCCGGCTGGCCAGGATGCCTAAGACGAGCCCCGCCGCCGAGCCGAACGCCAGCAACTTGAATGCGCGTCCCAGCGCGGCCTGGAGCACTTCGTTGCGCTGCGCCCCTAGAGCCATGCGAATCCCCAGCTCTTTCAGCCGCCTGCTGACGGAGTAAGCGGCCATCCCAAAGATCCCTGTGATCGAGAGCATGGCGCCCATCAGGCCCAGCACGCCCAGTGCAACCGTGGCGACGCGCGAGGGAAACAGCGCTACCTGCAGCAGGGTGTTCCAGGTCTGGATATCCACCGACAGCCCGGGATCAAGCTCGCGGATCTTCGTTCGCATGGCCGCGGCAAGCTCATGCGCATCGCGAGTGGAGCGCACGATCACATAGGCCTGGCTGGCGGGAGATTGCAGGAAAGGCGTGAATATCGCGGGCTGAGGATCTTCGGTGACGCTCAGATATTTTCCATCTTCCACGACACCCACGATGGTGACGCGCGTTCCGTCCTGCAGCTTAAAATGTCCGCCGACGGCATTGACCGCCGATCCGAAAAACTGCGCCGCAAATTCCCGATTCACGACAGCCACCTGCGTCGCGTTCTTGTCGTCGTGCCAGCTAAAGTCCCGGCCAGCGATCAAGGCCGTATGCGCGGCCTGAAGGTATCCTGGCGAGACTTCATAGTGGTATGGCATAGCGATGGCGTTGGATGGCCGCAGATCGGTGGCGCGATCGCCGAACGCAGTTACTCTGCTTCCGGAGGCAAACACGAGCGGCGGGTAGTTGTTGACCAATCCCGCATGTTCGACTCCCGGGATCGTCCCCACCGCCTCGATCATGCGCTTCTGCATCGCCGGGATCTGATCGCCCGTGTAGCCGGCCATCGCCAGGTTCCCCAGGGCTAGCATCGTGTGGCGCGGTTCGAATCCGAAGTCGGCGCGCAGCGAGCGCACCAAGCCGCGCAGCGCGACCATGGAGGAAGTCACCAACACGGCGCAGATCGCGATTTGCACGCCCAGCAGCAGATCACGCGCGGTGATGCGCCGCCGGAAGCTCGCGGCCGTTCCGGCTTTGACGATCTGATACGGATCCGCCCTGAGCACCTGGCGCACCGGGATCATCCCAAACAGGAATGCGCTGACCAGGGCCAAAGCGAAAGCGAGAACGTAAACTCTTGCATCGGGACTCACCGGCACATGCACCGGAGTTCCGGGAAAGGGCTGCCATCCGCTGAGCTTTTTGAGCAGGTTTACGGTGCCCCACAGTCCAAGGGCCCCTCCGGCGAGCGAAATCAGAATTGCCTCGGTGAAAAGTTGGCGCAGGATGCGGAAGCGGCTGGAGCCCAGCGCGATGCGCAGAGCCACTTCGCGGGAGCGGTCCGCCGCGTGCGCCGCAAACAGGCTGCCCAGATTCGCGCACGCCGCGAGCAGGATTAATGCCGCAAGCAACGCCACGCCCGTCATGAACGCGCGCAGCGGGCGGCCGAAGGAGGTGAGGCCGGGACGCGCCAGGACATAGTGTTTCTGGCCGAAATCCTTCGGATAGGCTTTCGCCAGATAATCTCCCACCGCCTTCACGTCTTCGAGCGCCTGCGCGGTTGTGACGCCGGGTCTGAGATGTCCGACTGTCTCGAAGATGGCGCCACGATCACCGCGCACGTTGAGAGCATTTTCCCCATTCACCTGGTCTTCATTCACCATGGGGATGAAGAAATCGGGGGCAGCGAATAATAGTGTCCCGTGGAACTCGGGCGGCGCTATTCCGATCACGGTAAAGGGATGCTTGTTCAGCTTCACAATCCGGCCGAGCACGCGACGGTCGTCGGCGAAATGGCTGTGCCAATACGCGTAGCCCAGCACGATCAGCGGAGCGCTTCCCGGGCCATGCTCATCCGAACTGTGGAAGAAACGTCCCAGGTACGGCTTAACGTTGAGAACGTCGAAGTAGTTTCCGCTCGCCGCGCAGCCCCACGCCGGTGTAGGATCTCCGCCCGCATCCACGCCCGCGGCTTCGAAGTTCCAAGCCGCCAGGCCGTCGAAGCTGCGGTTGCGATCGCGCAGGTCGATATAGTTGAGGTAGGACTGAAAACCGGTGTCGCTCCCATTTCCGTAGACCGTCCCCCACAGGCTCTCGGACTGCGGCACGTTGAGCGGGCGCAGGACCAGCGAATTCATCACGCCGAACACCACCGCGTTCGCGCCAATTCCCAAGGCCAGCGTCACAATGGCGGCGACGGTGAACCCGGGCGATTTGCGCAAAACCCGCAGGCTGAAGCGCAGATCCTGCACAAACGTTTCGAGCCAGTTGCCGCCGAGCGCTTCCTGGCACTCCTCCTCGAAGCGAACGCGGCCGCCGAACTCGATGCGCGCCAGTCGTTCGGCTTCGGTGCGCGTGAGGCCGGAACGTTCCAGGTCGTCGGCACGATGCTCCATGTGCGAACGCAGCTCTTCGTCGATATCTTGCCGCACTCGAGAACGCTGCAACAGCTTGCTCAGGAGGTTCATATTTTTTCCGCTTCCGCGGCCAGCACCGAGGCCATGGCCGCAGCCAGCCTATTCCATCCGTCGGCTTCTTCGCGCAGCCGCTTGCGGCCCGCCGGCGTTAGCTCATAAAACTTGGCGCGGCGATTGTTCTCCGATACGCCCCAGTTCGCTTTCAATAGGCCCTGGCGCACCAGCCGAAACAGAGCCGGGTAAAGCGCTCCCTGCTCGATGAGCAGCGCTTGCGCCGAGATCTGGCCGATGCGCAGCAGAATTCCGTAGCCGTGCAGAGGGCCGAGCGAGACGGCCTTCAAAATCAGAAGGTCGAGCGTTCCTGGAAGAAGCTGGGCTTCGGTTGTCTTGGGTGGCATTGCGCTCTCCTAAGATACTCAGGAGTATACGGCAGCTCTCCTAAGCTGTCAAGGAGAAAGTGCCCCAGAAGGGCCGGGATGGTGGTGGTCCCATCCCACCGCTATGGTGGTTTTCAACGCCTCCTCGTGAACATTGAGCTCATGTTTTCAACCCTTTGCCGAAGGCCATCGGCGTGCCTGATTCAAGGCGACGGTTGGAGGTGGTTATGAAAGACAGATGGTTGAAGTTGGCGAAAAGGGTAGTTGCGCCATTGGCATTGATCGGCGCGATGGCCGCGTTCAGCCCGGTATCGGCGCTTGCCGCGGAACATGGTGGGGGGCGCGGTGGGTTCGCCGGACATGGCGGCGGGCACTCGTTTTCAGGCCGGACGTTTTCAGCGCCGGCGCGCGGGTTTTCGGCCCCAGCGCACGGATTTAGCGGCGGGCGTGGCTACTACGGCGGCAACGTGCGGCACTATGTAGGGCCTCGCTATTATGGCGGAGGCTACGGCTTCGGACTTGGCGTCGGTGTTTACCCGTACGGGTACGGATATGCCGCGCCGGTTTGCAATCCCCCTGGATTTTATGATCAAAACGGCGTTTGGGAAACGTATCCCGGCTGCGCTGTTCCTTATGGATATTAAGTTTTCGCCGGCTACGCTTTGAGCATCGCCTGAACGTATTCGGGCTTCAAGGGAAGACGCCGCGCGATCTTCCCGGTCGCGTCATGCAGCGCCGATGCGATAGCCGGCGCTGCCAGCGCGTTGGCGGCTTCCGATCCGCCGCCGTAAGCGCCGACTTCGGGCTTGTGAAGCAGCACCACTTTGACCTCCGGGATGTCGGCCATCTTGAGGATCGGGTAGGTGCGCCAATCGCGCGCGGTGATCCCGCTCTCGTCGAACGGGGCCTCTTCGAGCAACGCATGGCTGACGCCCATGATGGAGCCGCCCTCCACCTGCCGCTTCAATTGCAGCGGATTGACGACGATTCCCGGATCCACGGCCATGGTGATTTTCTCGACTTGGATCGCGCCCGTGTTTGGCGTCACCGCGATTTCGGCGACACACGCCCAGTAAGTCCCGCCGCGAAACATGATGGAGACGCCGCGTCCGCGCACAGGCTGATCGCCACTAGCCGCCGCATTGGGGCTAGGTGACGGACGCGTCTCCCATCCCGATGCCTCGCGCACGGCCTTCAGCACGCCAATAGCGCGATCTTCAGTGGCATGGTCGATGCGGAATTGGATCGCGTCCGCGCCGGCCAGCGCCGCTGCTTCGCTGATGGCCACCTCGCGCGGATAATTCTGCTGGAACTGCCCCGGTGTGCGCATGCTGTGATCGCGCAGCCCGATGGCGAGCGGCGATTCTTTCTGGCCCACCTGATAGGTGCCATGGCCGCGCTCCATCAACACGGAGACGCCGTCATAGATCCAGGGATCGGAAATGTCGTTCACCGTCGACCCGATGAACACACCCTTCTCGCTTGGAGCGGGCATCGTCGGCAGCCCGGCGAGCACCGCGCCCACCGGCCGGTCGTCCTGCATGGCCGGCATATAGTGATCGATCTGATACGCAGCGATCCGGCCGTTCGCATCCAATGCGATCTCGACGTCGGACATCGACGCCGGTGACTGCGTGGACCACTGGAAGTCGTCCGGCCGCATCCATTGCACCCGCACCGGCCGGCCGAGCTCTTTCGACAGAATCACCGCTTCGTCTTCGGCGCCTGCGTTGCCGCCATTCGACCGTCCGTAATGCCCCGGACCCGAAAACGTCCGCACCACTACGTGATCAATGGTCGTGCCGAGCATCTGCGCGATTTCCCCGCGCAGCGCCTGCGGATTTTGGTTGTGCGTGTAGATGTAGACCGTTCCGTCTTCGCGCACGTCGGCCGCCGCCATGGTCGGTCCGATCGGCGCATGTTTCATGAACGAGAACTCGTACGTCGCCTTGAGATATTTGGGCGCTCCCGACAACGCCCGCGCCACATCGCCCCGGCTCTTGTCGCTCTTGGTGACCTTGGTGGTGGTCCAGTCGGCTTTTCGCAAATGGTCGAACAGATTCGCGTTGCCGGGAAGGCCCTTCCAGTCCGTCCATTTGGCAGCGGAGGCGACCTGCTGCGCGGCTTGAACCGCCTCCCATTCTGTCGGCGCAACCACGCCCACGAGGTTTCCTTTCACGATTACCTTCGCGTTCGGAAACTTGGTCTTATCCAATTCGCCCGCGGAGATCAACGTGGAACCGAGCGTCTTGGGATGAACCATCCTGGCGTGCAGCATGTTGGGAAGGCGAACGTCGGTGGCCCATATTTCCTTCGCCGAAACCTTCGAGGCGATCACGCTGTTGGGGAACGGCTTGCCAATGATGGTGTATTGGCTGACCGGCTTCATCGGCGGCTCGCCGGTGACGGTCAGTCCCATGGGGCTGGTCAGATCGCCCATCAC
>JASIGB010000537.1:0-3966 GCA_030045355.1 Bryobacteraceae bacterium | reverse complement strand
GTCGATGAAGCCTCGCAGGAAAAGATGAGCGGCATGCTCTCGGGGCTCGGCCTTCCGCCGGGCATGTTCTAATCACCAGACCGGATGCCCGACTTCGCCGAACCGCTCGCGCGCCTCATCCAGGAGTTCAAGCGCCTGCCCGGCATCGGGCAGAAGTCGGCGCAACGCCTCGCCTTTCACGTACTGCGCAGCGAGCGCGAGAACGCCGAGCGCCTGTCGCAAGCGTTACTCGACGTCAAAGACAAGCTCGGCATCTGCGCGGTCTGCAACAACATCAGCGACGCTGAGCTGTGCAATTTCTGCCGCGACCCGCATCGCGACCGTTCGGTGATCTGCGTGGTCGAAGAGCCGCACAATATTCTGCCCATCGAAACCACGCGGCAGTTCGCGGGGCTGTATCACGTGCTGCATGGCGCGATTTCGCCGCTGCGCGGCGTCGGTCCCGAGCAGTTACGCATCGCGAACTTACTGGAGCGCGTGCGAACGGGCGAAGTGAAGGAGCTGATCGTCGCCACCAATCCCACTGTGGAAGGCGAAGCCACCGCAGTTTATCTTTCGCGCCTGATGAAGCCGCTGGGCGTGATGGTCACGCGCATCGCCATGGGCATTCCCGTGGGCAGCGACCTGGAGTTTGCCGACGAAGTGACGATGGGCAAGTCCTTAGAGAACCGGCGGGAGATGTAGCGTGGCCCCGCATTCGACCACCCCGAGCGTGTTCACAGAGCCGATCCTCACATCAATCAACTGATTCGCCGGCCTTACCGCGGCCAGTGACACCTTCAGAAAATTATCCGAAAGCGCGCCCTCACTGAGCGTCACAACCGATAGCGTCCGGCCGATCATGCGTTTGCGAAACTCCAGGTTTTTCTTGGCGGCCAGTTCGCGCAGCACGCGATTGCGCTCCCGGCGGATTTCCATGGGAACCTGGGCCTGCGCGGCCGCCGGCGTTCCCGGGCGTTCCGAATAAGTAAACACGTGCAGATACGTAAACGGCAGCGCTGCGATGAACACGCGCGATTCCTCAAACTCCTCGTCCGTCTCGCCGGGAAACCCGGTCATGACATCGGCGCCGATCGCCGCGTCCGGCATCCAGCCCCGGGCCTTCCGGATGCGGTCTTCATAATGCCGCGGCCGGTACTTGCGATGCATTCGCCGCAGGACGGTATCGGAGCCCGATTGCAGCGGCGCGTGCACGTGCTTGGCGATGCGGGGCGAGCCAGCCATCAACGCCAGCAGTTCGTCGCTCCAATCCATCGGTTCCACCGAGCTCAGCCGCAGCCGCTCCAGCGGTGTTTCGTCCAGCAGACGTCGCAGCAGATCCACCAGCCGCGCCTGGCGTATTTGCGGTTTTGCTTGCTCGCGCCCCCAGCGGCCCAGATTGATCCCGCTCAATACCACCTCGCGATAGCGCGTGGCCAGCTCGCGCACCTCGGCCACCACCTGATCGGCCGGCGCGCTGCGGCTCCGCCCGCGCACCGACGGAATAATACAAAACGAGCAGCGATTGTTGCAGCCGTCCTGGATCTTGAGATTCGGCCGCGTCCGGTCACCCGCGGCGTCTTCCACCGGCGCCGAAAGAAATTCGCGCTGATCGAAAATATCGCCAATGTGAATTTGCCCGTGATAGTGCGAGTCGAATTCCTGGACGATTTCCGGAATACTCACCTTATGCGAATTCCCTACCACCCAGTACACTCCCGGCAATACGGCGAGCTCGTGGGGAGCACGCTGCGCGTAACAACCCGTGACCAGGATACGAGCCGCCGGATTCTGGCGATGCACGCGATGCACTGCCTTGCGCACGTCCTCATCGGCCAAAGCGGTGACCGTGCAACTGTTTAGAACAACCAGCCCGGCTTGGGAAATTTCCGCTGCGGGCTCCAGTCCGGCGCGGACCAATCCCGCTTCGATCGCAGCGCCGTCGGCCTGCGAGGCGCGGCATCCGAAATTTTGGACGTGGAAGCTCGCCACGCTCCGATTTTACCAACGCGGAATCGCGTCCCCATAAACTCCCTTTCCCCCCACACCGATAGAACACCTGATGGACCGCGTTCTTTCGCAGGAGGAGATCGACGATGTATTTCGCAATCTCCGGGAAACGCCGGCCGAAGAAGACCCGGCCCTGCGCGCTGAGCCTTACGATTTCCGCCGGCCGGACCGCATCGCCAAGGATCAGCTCCGCGCGATTCACATGCTGCACGAGAACTTCGCGCGCAGTCTGGCGTCCAGCCTGTCGGCCTACCTGCGGGCGTACGTCGCGGTGAATCTCGTTTCGGTGGAGCAGCTCTCGTTCGCCGAGTTTTCCCAGGCGCTTCCCTCGCCGACTTGCCTGGTCTCGCTGGGGATGAAGCCCTACGAAGGCAACGCGGTGCTGGAAATGAATCCCGCGCTGGTGTTTCCGATTTTCGAGATGCTGTTGGGAGGAATGGCCAGGTCCCTGACCAAGATCAATCGTGAGATCACCGAAATCGAGCAAAGCGTGCTGGACGGCCTGTTCCGCATCACGCTGAACGACCTGAAAACCGCCTGGCACGCGGTGACGCCGCTTGAGTTCGAGATCGAATCGCACGAAACGGAGCCGGGGCTGCTGCGGATTCTCGCGCCCAACGAAGCCGTGGTCGCGGTCAGCATGGAGGTCCGGATCGGCGAGAACGCGGGGATGATGAACATCGGCATTCCGTCGATCGTCGTCAAGATGCTGCGCAACAAGTTCGACCAGCAATGGTCGGTGCGCAAGAGCTCCTCGAACGAACAGGACCAGGCGCGCATCCTGCACCTGACCCGTACCTCGCACCTGTGGCTGGACGGCCGCCTGCGCGGCCCCACCCTGAGCGTGGCCGATCTCATGGATCTGAAACCCGGCGACGTCCTGGCCTTCGACTTCAGCCTCGCGCGGCTGCTCGATCTCACCATCAACGGCCAACATAAGTTCATGGGCAAGATCGTGGCGGTGGGGAACAAACGCGGATTTCAGATCGAAGAACCGGTAAAGCTATGACCAATGCTGAGGTCAACACTGCAAGCGCATCCGCGGCCGGTTGGTATGTGCGCGCTACTTCGGAACGGCCTCGCGGGCACGCTGGGCGTCGGATTCCATTCGATTCTGCAGGGCGTCGAAGGGACCGGTGGGATCGGAACCCGTGATCAGCCGCGCACCGCGATTGAACGTGAAATAGAAAAAGGCCCACTGCACGAACACCAGCACACGATTGGAAAATTCCACCAGATACATCAGGTGTACGAAAACCCAGGTGAGCCAGGCCAGGAAACCGGAGATATGCAACGGGCCGATTTGCGCCACGGCCGAAGCGCGGCCGATGACGGCCAGGTTGCCTTTGTCGAAATAATGAAAAGGCTCGATCGGTTCGCCGCGCAGCCGCTTTACGATTGCGCGCGCGGCATAATGGCCCTGCTGCATGGCCACCTGCGCCACGCCCGGTAGCACTCGGCCCCGGTCTTCGAAATGCGCCATGTCGCCGGCGACGAAGATCTCGGGATGGCCGGGCACGCTGCAATCGTGGTGGACGATGATGCGCCCTTCCCGGTCGCGCGCGGCGCCGGTGCGCCGTTCCAGCACCTCGGCAAAAGAGGACGGCTTCACGCCCGCCGCCCAGACGACCGTGCGCGAGGCGATGCGGGTCTCACCGTCGGGCGTCTGCACCGTAATGCCGCGCTGGGCGATCGCGGTGACTTTGGCATTGGTGCGCGGGGTCACCTTCAAGTGCAGGAGCGCGGCCGCGGCCTTCCCCGACAAGTCTTCGGGGTAGCTGGGGAGCAAGCGCGGCGCGCCTTCGAACAGCAGGATGCGCGCGCTTTCCGGGCGAATCGAGCGGAAATCATGCCGCAGCGTGTCGTGCGCGATCTCCGCCAATGCCCCGGCGAGTTCCACGCCCGTGGGCCCGCCGCCCACGATCACAAACGTCAGCCACTCGCGCTGTTTGTCGGGATCGGGCTCGCGCTCGGCGG
>JASIGB010000536.1:0-2971 GCA_030045355.1 Bryobacteraceae bacterium | reverse complement strand
CTCTAGCTTGTGCGCCGCCCAGTGGCCGAAATCCAGGGGCCGCGAGGAACCCAGCTCGAACGGGTCGCCATTCTGGGCGATATGCGCCAGGTGCAACTCGGCGCAGCGCCGGATCAGGTGTTCCATCGGCTCGGAGTCCCGCGCCACCAGCCGCGCCGCGCTGCGCTCGATAAAATCGAAGAATTTGGGATCTTTGATCAGTGCGACTTTGACGGCTTCCGAGATGCCGCTGTTCCAGTCCCGCGCCGAAAGCGTATCGAGAAAGAGAAAATCGTTCAAGACCGCCGCGGGCGGCGCGAAGGTACCGAGGAAATTCTTTTTGCCGAATTCGTTGATCCCGTTCTTTACCCCGACCCCGGAATCGTTTTGTGATAGCACTGTGGTCGGAACCCGGATCAGGCGCACGCCGCGGTGCGCGGTGGCTGCGGCAAATCCTGCCATGTCCAGAACGGCGCCGCCGCCCAGCGCGATGATATACGATTGCCGGCAGATGCCGTAGCGGTGGACCGCCTCTTGCACCGCCCGCACGTGACACGCCGTGTTTTTGGCGGCCTCGCCCCCGGGGCAGACGATGGGATCGCCAGCTAGTTCGATGGCATCGCTATGCTGCTCGCAATATTCGTAAACCGCATTCAACAGGCCCGGCGTCGCCTCGCAAAGACCGTGATCGGCGACCAGGAGAGCTTTCGCGCGGCCATTCCGGCCGTCTCCGAGTGTGCGGCGCAGCAACGCATTCTCCGGGTCGAAGAGCCCGCGCGTGAAATGCACCGCGTATCGAAACTGAACTCGTATGGTCTGCTCGATAGAGTCCATATCAACTCACCGCATTAACTAACCGAGAACCGCCGCGCCACCCACGCGGAAATCGGTAACAACGCCAACAGCGCCAAGCCGGCGAGCGGGCGGCCATACCCGGCGCTCAAGCACGCATCGACAACGATGAGAGACAATACCCCCGCGATCACCGCTTTTCGGATCATCCCCGGTGTCCGCGCACGCAGGGCGCGCCACAACGGAGGGCCCACTCTCCAGATCAATAAGACGAAAAACGGCGCGGTCCAAATCGCTTGCCGGCCATTCCAGGCTGCGAGCACGGCGACTGCTATCATGGCCGCACTCATCGCGATCGCACCGGAGACCAGCCGGCCGGCGGTGCTCCCGTGGACCTCGCCCGCGCTAATCAATGTGATGCCGGCGACAAACGCGAGCGGGATCAAGGCGACGAACCACCGTTGAGGAATCATTTCCGGTACGGCGCTCAAGCCTAACAGGAGGTTCAATGCCCGGCACGAGCCCATAAAAACAGGGCCGAACATGGCACTGTGTTTCGCCCAGGCGTCGTAGATCAAAGCACTTAGGGCAATCAGCAGCGCGAGCAGCCCACTTACCGGCGAAACCAACCACCCGGCCACGATACCGCCCGCCAACAGTAGCGCGCCGAACAGTATCGACGTGCTCAGGCTCACGCGCCCGCTCGGCAGGGGCCGCTCGGGCCGCTCGGACGCATCCAGCCGGTGGTCGAAGATATCGTTGAAGACCACGCCGCCGCCGTATAAAGCCATGCTGGCCAGGATCAGTGCCGGGAGAGGCGCGGAACCTGCCACGGCCGAACCGGCGACACTGTCCGCGGCAGCCGTGAACAGA
Source organism: Bryobacteraceae bacterium (assembly GCA_030045355.1). Classification (GTDB taxonomy): domain Bacteria; phylum Acidobacteriota; class Terriglobia; order Bryobacterales; family Bryobacteraceae; genus Palsa-89. The sequence continues at coordinate 1,327 of JASIGB010000536.1, read as the reverse complement.
TTCGCCGGCCGCATCAACTCGAGCAGCGCGTGGGCCTGTTCCAGGAAAGAGACCGGACGACGTGCGGACGCTAGAGAATAATCCACTTGCATGAATTTCCGGGGGCCCGGCCGCCTCCTCGGCCGGAACGAGTCGAGTATACACCACGACTAGCTGGTTTTCATGCTGCCGCGGGTCCTGCCTTGTACTAGTACTGATGCAACTTGTCATACACAAGCGAGGCCAAGCGTTCGCTCACAAGTCCGAGCATAGAATGTAGTAAATGAACGTCACGGTTACTGGGGCGAGCGGGTTCATCGGACGCTCTCTTACCCGCAAGCTGCTCGAAACGGGCTGTTCCATTCGTGTTCTCGGAAGGAAATCTCCGGATGGGCTTCCGTCCGCGGTCCAGTTCTCCGAGTGGAATCCCACGGAGACCCAACCCCCGGCGGCGGGCCTCGAGTCCGCCGACGCGGTAGTTCACCTGGCTGGCGAGCCCGTGTCGCAGCGCTGGACCGCAGCCGCCAAAAAGCGCATCCATGATAGCCGCGTCGAAGGTACGCGCCGCCTGGTGAGCGCGCTGGCCGCCCAGTCGCGGCGTCCCCGCGTACTGGTGTGCGCTTCCGCTGTCGGATATTACGGATCGCGCGGTGATGAGATCCTCACGGAAGCGTCTGCGCCCGGATCCGATTTCCTGGCGCAAGTCGTCATGGACTGGGAGAACGCTGCTCAATCGGCCGAGGCTCTGGGAATCCGCGTGGTTCGCCTCCGCTTCGGCATGGTGCTGGGACGGGAAGGCGGCGCGCTCGCCAAGTTGCTCCCAGTTTTTCGTTTCGGCGCCGGCGCCAGGCTGGGATCGGGCCGGCAGTGGATGGCGTGGATCCACATCCACGACGCCGTCAATCTCGTTCTTTTCGCGATTAATTTCTCCGCCGTTCGCGGCGCTGTCAACGCATCGTCGCCCCATCCGGTCTCGAACGACGAATTCACCAGCCGTCTCGCGACAGCACTGCATCGGCCCGCCATCTTATACGCTCCCGCGTTTGCATTGCGACTGCTGTTGGGCGAGATGTCCGAAATGCTGCTGGCCAGCCAGCGCGTGCTTCCTTCGGCCGCCAAATCGGCCGGTTTCCCGTTCCAGTATCCGGATCTGAACGCCGCCCTGGATCAGATTCTTTCGAAAGGCGAGTGAGAGACAATATAGGGAAGATGCGATTTTTGCTGGTCCTAGTGACGGCCGGCATTCTTGCCGCGGCAACGGCCGAAATGAACATGACCGTCGCGCAATTGGTCATGTTCATTCGCTCCTCCGTTGAGCTCCATCAGCCCGACGCGAAGGTGGCCGAGT